>JBDUEM010000060.1:0-30482 GCA_040002435.1 Bryobacteraceae bacterium | reverse complement strand
GCATCCCGTACAGAACCAGAGATTTGCTTCCCGGCAGCACCGACTGCAGCACCGAAATCGGAAGGGGAGCGGTCCACAGAATTCGTCCCGCGGGCCCGGCGACGCGGTCAACCTGCAAGCGGCCTTTCTCTCCCAGCAGGTCGCGATACAGGATGAGCACGCTGTCCGGGTTCCGCAACAGCAGCGGTTGATGCTCACCGGGGCCGCTGCTGAGGAGCCCGGGCGCAAGATACGATTTTCCCAGCGGTGTGAAATTCGAGTAAGCGACATAATCTCCAAAAATGTTCCGGGCTGGCTTTGTTCTTGCTTCCCAAAGCCGGCGCCGCGATTCGCCATCCAGACCACCCACGGTGCTCCGGTCGTTCAGGTCGTTCGCTTCCTTATTGTTCAGTAAGCCAAGCCAACGCCCCGGAATCAGAAGTCCCCGCTCCTGAAAAGCAAGAGTGCCATTGGGCGCAAAGTAGGCTGGCGCAATCGCGCCGGTGTCCGGTTTTTCGCCGGTCTCCGCGGGCCGCACCGAGAAGGAGCGCGCATCCACACGCCAGTCGCGGCCGTCTGCCGCCCGCAACTGAAGTCCGGCGGCATCGAACTGGAAGAACCGGGCTTCGCGCGGCAGCAAGCCGCGGAGTGATGGGTTCCGTGCTTCCATGGTGGCCGGATCGGCGAGTAAATCACCGGTCGCAAGAGACGCGGCGGCAAGCCCCTTCGGGATCAGCAGCCACAGAGTATCGCCCTGCGCTCCCAGTATCGATATTCCGTCAGTGGTTCGCTGGATTTCGATCTCGAGCCGCTTGCGCCAAACAGGCGTCGCGGTGGTAGCGTCGAAAGCCCAGAGGTCCACCGCAAAGTCCGCGGTCTTTGGCAGGAAGCGTTCTCTTCTCTGTTCCGTGAGAAAGTAGACACGGTCGCCGGCACGAAGGGGCGAACCAAGTCTCTGAACCGGCTGCAGCAGGAATTCCGGTAGTGCGCGGAAGGAGGAGAACGCGAAGAATATTGCCGCCGCGTAGAGGGGCAGAAATACTAAGACGAGTCTCCAGGTAGAACGGTTCATAGAGGAGCCGGAAGGCTTCGCTCCAGTCTACATTCCCCGGATTTTACGGCGTCGTCACCGTCATCACCGCGTTCGCAAATACCCCGCGCAGGTTGGTTCCAAAAACCGATGTATTACCTCCGATCAAATTACCCAACAGCGATTGACGGCGCGTATACACAGTAACGGTGCCGGATCCGTAATTGAGCAGCGGAATCGCGGTGGACATCTTGATGCGTCCCTGCCTGCCGTTGAACCACCAGTTTGCGATGAAGGGAAAGTTCGGAGAAGGCGGTGGATCCGTGACTGTGCCCGAAAGGAACCATCCGGCGGAGGTGAGCGGCGAGAATTCGGTGAACAGTTCGCCCGCGGCGCCCGGCGGGTCCGGCGTGAGGTCATATACAAAATCCGGATCGAGCGAAACGGGCAGTCCTGTTACTTCCAGCCTGAGGGCGAGTCGCAGGTTATTCGTGCCATAGGACAAGGTGTAGCTGTTGACGTCTCCTGTTCCATCGGGAGGAATCACCACCACGCCCACTTGCGCAACTCTTGTCACTTCACTTGGAGAGGCCTCGATCGATGCGGCGCCGCAATGCGAAGCCCGGACCACCAGGCTGCCGAAGCCGGGAGGTCCCACCGCGATCTGGTAGGCTGCTGGAACCAATGGCTGTAATCTCGCCAATGGAATGGACGCGAGACCGATGAAATTCGGAACAGGTGCCCAGCTTTACTCGAAAATCATTGGCGTACGCCGAACTGACGACAACGGCAGCCAACGCGGAATGGATAGCGAAGCGCGCTTGCATTTTCATATTCGGGAAGCATAGTTCGCGTCCGTTCGGATTGCAACCCCCAGGTTGAAGCCGTAAGCTGACAGAGAAGAGGAGTCCAATGACGGTTAGCAGAAGGTGGCTATTCCAATCCCTTGCAATCGCGGGCGTGGCCGGTTCCGGCACCGAAGCACCGGGGGCGGAAATCTCTCTGGATGCACTTCGCAGTGTTTCCGAGGCTCATGGAGTCGGTCTTAGCGATGACCGGTTGCGGGTGCTGCAGCCGGTCCTCGAAGCCCGCCTGCCGCAGTTGCAGTCCTTGCGTGATTTTCCGATCGATGAAATAATCGCGCCCACCCAGGGAATCCTGGACAAATGATCCAGACCATTGCTGAACTCGCTCCGCTTCTCAAGGCGCGGAAATTGTCACCGGTGGATCTTGTCCGCCACCTGCTGCAGCGCATCGAGGCCGTCAATCCAAAGGTGAACGCCTTCATCACCGTGACAGCCGAAGAAGCTCTCACTCAGGCGCGGGAAGCGGAAAAGGAAATCGGCCGCGGCCGTTACCGCGGGCCGCTGCATGGCATTCCCTACGCCGTGAAAGATTTGCTCGCCACCAAAGGAATTCGTACCTCTAACGGATCCAAAGCCACATCCCAGTGGATTCCGGACTCTGAATCGACGGTCACTGCTCGCTTGAACCAGGCCGGGGCGATCCTGATCGGCAAACTGAATCTGCTGGAGTTCGCCATGGGCAGCGGGCAGAAGGGGCTCATCGGCCCGGCGCGCAATCCCTGGGATCTCGCGTATTCTCCCTCGGGATCATCGAGTGGTTCCGGGGCCGCTGTGGCCGCCGGAATGGTTCCGCTCTCTATCGGCAGCGATACCGGCGGGTCCATTCGCGGCCCGGCCAAGAGCTGCGGCGTCGTGGGTCTGAAGCCGACCTACGGGCGCGTCAGTCTGTTCGGCGTGACCACACTCAGCTGGACGCTCGACCACGTTGGGCCGATGGCGAAGACCGTGGCCGGCGTCGCACATATGCTTCAGGCGATGGCCGGCGCCGATCCGCAGGACCGCACTGCCGCGAATACGCCGGTGCCGGATTACGGCAAGTCGCTCACTGGCTCTATCAGGGGAATGCGCATCGGCGTTGCGGACGCTTATTTCTTCAAGAATGTCCATCCAGATACCGACGCCGCCCTTCGAGCCGCTCTCTCGGTCTTGCAAAAACTGGGCGCAGTTCTGGTGGATATCAAAGTGGAGCACGCGGCTATGTGCGGTCCGGCTTCGGGCGTGATTCTTGGTGCGGAGTCCGCGGCCTATCATGAAAAGCATCTGCAAGCGAGCGCGCATCTGCTGGACCCGCTGGTTCGCGAGCGCCTGGAAGCAGCAACCTTTCATTCGGCAATCGACTATATCAAGGCCCTGCGCGTGCGCACCGTTCTGATGGAGGAAATGCGGCGCGTCTTCGGCGTGTGCGACGTACTGATGCTGCCCGCCGGAAACGCAGCGCCCAGGCTGGAGGAAGAAATCGTGGGAACAGATGCCCCCGTAGATCCGCCGCCTGCCGCGCGTCCCGACTCCTTCAACCTCGCCAACATGACCGGCATTCCCGCCCTCGTGCTGCCTTGTGGATTCACGCCCGGCCCGCCAGTGCTGCCCCTCGGCATCCAGTTCTGCGGCAAGCCGTTCGACGAGTCCGCGCTGTTCCGCGTCGGGCACGCCTATCAAATGGCCACGGATTGGCACAAGCGCATTCCGCCCCTTGCGATATGATTGGCACACATGAACCGCCGAGCATTTCTGAACGCTTGTATGGGCGCCGCCGGCGCCGTTTCCCTGGCCGATCGCGCGGATGCTGCCGGCTTGCCCAAGATGAAGATCACGCGCATTCGCTATTACAAGACGCCTACAGATGCCGCGGGCCGGCCTAACACGAGACAGCCGCTGTTCAACCAGAGCACGAACGTGGTCCTGGTGGAAACCGACTCCGGTCTCATAGGCATTGGAGAAGGCGGGTCCGGAGACACCATGGAGCAGTGCGCCGGGCTGCTGATCGGCGAAGATCCGTTCCGCACGGACCGCCTCTGGCAGTCAATGTTCCGCTCGTATTTCTACCCCGCGGGACGTGAGAAAACACATGCCCTGGGCGCGCTCGATGTCGCAATGTGGGATCTGAAAGGCAAGGCGTTGGGCCTTCCGGTTTACCAGCTGCTCGGCGGGCTGTCGCGCGATTATGTGGAATGCTACTCCACGGGATACCCGGCGAAAGGAACACCGAAGGAAGTAGCCAAAATATGTGTGGATGCGGGCTTCCGCGCCTATCGCATTTCCACTGACCAGCGTGGTCCCACGGTGGACCGCTTTGAGAACGTCAAGCGCGTTTACGAAATGTGCCAGCAGGTGCGCGAGGGCGTGGGCAAGGACGGTTCGTGGTGCATCGACTTTCACACCGAACTCGACATGCCGGATGCCGTGGCGCTGGCGAATATGATTGAGCCGCTCCGACCCTACTTCGTAGAGGACCTCGTGCGCAGCGAGAATCCAGGCGTCTATCGTACGCTGCGGCATCAGGTGAAGGTGCCCATCGCGGTGGGTGAACAGTTCGGGGCGAAATGGGAATGGAACGAACTAATCGAACAGCAGCTATTGGATTACGCCCGCGCGACCATCCCCAACGTTGGCGGCATCACCGAATTCCAGAAAATTGCGGCCATGTGCGAGACGCACTATGTCGGGATTGTGCCGCACTTCACCGGGCCGATTTCGGAAGCGGCGATGGTGCACTGCGCATCCGTATTTCCCGGTCCGGTATTAATGGAGATGGTGATGGGCGGCACGCGGCCGTGGCCCTATCTGAACCATAGCTACGACCTGAAGGACGGAAAGCTTTGGCCCAACGAACGTCCTGGTCTCGGTGTTGAAGTGGATACATCGAAGCTTCAACAAATCGGGGATTACAAGGATCACTACGCATTAACTCCGATGTTGAAGCGTCCTGACGGCTCGTTCACAAACTGGTAAGAGCCGGATCCGATTGCGGGTAGAATAAACGGATGGCAAAACTGTTCTGCGGCACTTCCGGATTCGCCTACGCAACGTGGAAGCCCGATTTTTATCCGGCCAAGCTGCCCGCGAAGAGTTTTCTGAACCACTACGCCACACGTCTGAATGCCGTAGAAATCAACTACACATTCCGGCGCTTGCCATCCGCCAGCACTCTGGAGAATTGGGCGAAAGATACGGGAGACGGCTTCACTTTCTGTATCAAGGCCCACCAGCGCATCACGCACATTAACCGCTTGGCGCAATCGGAATTCACGGGGATTTTCTTCAAGGCAATCGACGCCTTGCGTTCGGCTCGCCGCCTGGGCCCCGTACTGTTTCAAGCGCCGCCGAATCTGCAGTGCGACGAAGCCAAGCTTGCTGCGTTCCTGGGCGATTTGCCGCAGGATGTACGCTGCGCGTTCGAATTCCGGCACAAGTCGTGGTTTGTGGAGCCAGTTTACGATCTACTGGAAAAGCACAAAGCCGCCTTGTGCCTTGCCGAATCGGAGAAGCTGGTAGTGCCGCCCAGGATAACCGCGGATTTCGTTTATTTTCGCCTGCGTAAAACCGAGTATTCCGCGGAAGAACGGGCGGAGATCACGGAGAAAGTTAAATCGCTGCTGGCCGACAACAAGGACGTGTACGTCTTCTTTAAACACGAAGACACGCCGGCCGGCGCGCTATACGCGGAGCAGCTGCTCGCTACCGCCCCCGCGCCGTCTTCTTCCGCTTCCCCTCTGACTCGTTGATCGGCGTAACGTTCTGGAACATTTCGCTGTCGGAAACCGGAGGCTTCTTCAGTTGCGCGAGGCTCTTCTTCAGCGCATCCATGATGTCCACAACCGGCGCCATCTCCTGCGCGGCTGGGGGAGCCACCACTTTGTTGCCCTTGATCTTCGCGTCGATGAGCGCGCGCAGATTCTCGCGATACGTATCGGTGAACTTCTCCGCCTCGAACGGTGCTGCTAAACCCTCAAGAAGGCTCATGGCCATTTCGAGCTCTTTCTCCTTGATGGTCGATGTGTCGGTGCGGAATTCGTCCAGCGCCCGGATCTCGTCGCGGTAATACATGGTGTGCAGGACCATGCCGAACCGGCCTGGCCGGATCAGGACTACATGCTCCCGGCTGTGCATCATCACCTTGGCGACGCTGACATATCCGCTGCGCCGCATCGCCTCGAACAGCAGCGAATAAGCCTTCTCCCCGCCCTCGTCCGGTTCGACGTAATACGAGCTCTCCAGGTACACGCTATCTACTTCGGCGGCTTTGACGAACTCCAGAATCTCCATCACCTTTGCCGTCTTCGGGGCGATCTTCTTGATCTCCTCGTCCTCGATGACGACATAGTGGTCCTTCTCGTACTCAAAGCCTTTCACAATCTCACTGCGGGGGATGGGTTTGTCTTCGGCCTGGCAAAAAAGGACCTGTTTTACCCGGGAGTTGTCTGTCTTGTGGAGCTGATTGAAGCTGATGGTTTCGCCACGGGCGGCCACGGTAAGCTTTACCGGAAGCGAAACCAGCCCAAACGTGATGTGACCCTTCCAAACGCTAGATGCCATACCAGATCCTCCACCATTAGAACAGTATGCAACATTCCATTCTACTAATGTTGCACCGTGCCCCAGCGGCGGCTACTTTTTGGCGGCTACCTCCAGCAAGGTCTTGTAGATCAATTCCGTTCCGCTGCGAAGCGATTCCACGCTGACCCTTTCGTCATTGCCGTGCATTCGCGTCAAGTCTTCGGCGCTGATGGGATATGGATAAATGCCGTAAACCGGAATGCCGCGCATCCGCCACGCGAACGAATCCGTGCCCGCCTGGAAGAGGTACGGAGTAACGGCTGCCTCGGGATAAACTGCTTTTGACTGCGCAACCAGGGCGCGGTAGAGCTCCGTGTCCTGCGATGATGCCTTCATCGTGCTAATTCGTTTGACAAGATTAGCCATCCGCCCGGACATGCCGGCACTCGCGACGGTCACTTCCACCCGATCGTCGTTGATGACATGCTGGAGTTCGCCAATCAGGTCCTCTGCGTTTGTTCCCGGAATCGTCCGGAAATTGATGGTCGCCTGCGCGGAACCGGGAATCACATTTCCGCGGAACCCCGCGTTCATCAATACCGGAGCAATCGTGTTGCGCATGATCGCGTGCAGCAGAGGGTCCTTGCTAATCTCCATGTCCGCCGCCTTTACCTTGTCCGGATCCGTGCCTTCCGCAAGATTCCGGAAGTGATCCGACATCGGCGGCTGACTCGTCTTCGCCAGCGTCAGGAAGAACTCCCGCGTGCTTGGAGTCAGCAAGGGCTTCGTGTCGTAGTCCGCAATCTTCGCCATGGCTTTGCTCAGCGTAAAAATCGCATTGTCCGGCCGAGGCATTGAGGAATGTGTGGAGGTACCCCGAGCGGTCAACAGGAGTGACACACCGGACTTGTCTGCGGTAGAGATGCTGACGTAACGCACCTTGCCGTCCGGATTCTTGATGATCCACCCGCCTTCGTTGAGCGAAAACTCGCAGTCCAGCTTGTCCCAGTGCGATTCGGCCAGCCAGCTTGTGTTGTACTTGCCGCCTTCCTCGTCTGCCTCGCTCAGAAAAATGATGTCACGTGAAAGGGGAATCTTGTTTTTGGCGATCATCATGACAGCCTGTGCAAAAACCGCCAGCCCGCCCTTGAAATCGATCGCGCCGCGCCCGAACACATAGCCGTCTTTCATCAAGCCTTCAAAAGGATCGACGGACCACTTTTCGCGCTCCACTCCCACCACATCGGCATGAGCGGCAATGAGAATGGGTTTCTTGCTGCCATCGCCCCGAAGGCGGGCGATGAAATGTGCCTTGCCTGTTTCCGGGGTCTGGATGATGTCGATTTCAAAACCAAGCGGCCGGAATTTCTGCGCCAGAAACTCAGCCAGCTTGCCTTCCTGGCCGGGCGGATTGCTGGTATTGATGCGGATCACCTCCGCCAGCAGGGAAGCGGTCTCGTTGGTTTCGCTACCCGCGGCAAATGCGCTGGCGCACAGGACCAGGGAAAGGGCAAGTTTCATGAAGCTCCTCCGAAAGTTGGAATCGTAAGGACGCTGCAACGGGGAGTAGAAATGGACGGGATCTTTTAACACGATAGACGACAAAGGAGATCCCGTCAAGGATTGCTGTCTTTAGCTGTCCTTGTTTTCCAGAAATTCACGCTATGAGGGTGGAAGGGCAATATGAATCGCAACAACGGCCTGTTTGCGGGAATGCTGGTGGCTTTGACGCTCTTCGGTGTTTCCAGTCGACAGGAGAAGAACCCGGAGAACCCTACCCAGGGAAGCGCGGCAAAAACCAGGTCCTCTTTACCCGCTACGCCGCCGGAAATCCGGAAATCGGTTCCCTATTCCCCGTGTAAAGAGATCGCAAAGCGCCTGCGCCGCTTCGCGAAAGATCCTTCTGTTCCCCTGGAATCCTGGCACCTGCCGGACTCATGCTACGAGACTGGCGGAAGGCGCAGCCAGGTGAAGCGCGCGGAGTTTCCCGCTGATGTTCACTTTGCCATCGCCACCGTGCCTGACCCTGTGTCCACTCACCTTCCCTTACTCTTCGATCGGATTGTAGAGGCCACGCAACAAGCGGTTCAGGACAACGATTACTCCTATGACACGTCGTGGTTCCCCTGGGATACGAGCGAGAAAAATTACCAGTTGCTGGCGGATCAGAGAGCCCAGGATGAGTTGGAAGGGATTCGCGAATCGCAACCCGGCGTGATGGTGTTTCGCAGAGCGATAAATCCTTCCGCGAGGCCCTACGAGGGCGGCCTCGTCATTTTCCTCGTAGGAGAACAGCCTACAGGGGGCATACGGGATGAACAGTTCGAACACGCGCTCGATTGGATCGCGGAACTCGGCGGCCTGGATGATCCCCGGACACTGAGTATTCTGGGGCCGACGTTCTCGGGAACGCTTCCTTCGCTGCAACGCGCGTTGGCCCAACGTAACTTCGGCAGGCGCGTCACTCTGCGGATTTCCAGCGGCACGGTTTCCTCGCGCGTCAGCGCGAATTGGTTTGGCGCCTCGGTCGCAAAGTGGGGGGTGGGATCTTACTTTCGCACCGCCATGGAGAGCGATTCGCTCTTGGTAAAGCGCTTCTGCCAGTATTTGCACGACCAAGGCTACGATGTAAATCGTATAGCTTTTCTTTCCGAAGATGAGACCGCCTTCGGCAGAGGCACGGCTGTTCCAAAACCTGTTGCGTCCCAGACAGCCTGTAGCGGCGCCATTGACCTTTACTATCCGCGTGACATTGCCACGCTGCGGTCCGCCTACCAACAACAATCGGTCCTCAACTCGGGGAGACCTGCGACGAAAAGCACTACTCCGTCCACCACACTGCGCGGAGATCTGAGTGAACCCTCGAACGGTAATCATGATACGGTCCGAACCTATGGCGGTCAATTGACGCCGCTGGCGCAGGAAGCGGTTTTGCTCGATATTGTGAACCGCCTGAATCAGCAGGAAATACAATTCGTTGTCTTACGAAGCACAAACTCGCTCGATCAGATCTTCCTCAGCCAGTTCCTCCGGCGCTCGTACCCCAGCGGCCGCCTCGTAATTGATGGCGCGGACTTGCTATTCAATCGCGGCACCGAGGGTAGAGCCTTGCGAGGGGTTATGATGCTGTCTCCGTATCCTTTGCTGCCAGTGGGCCAGGATTGGACGTCATCGCTGCTCACCCCTCGCAAGGGTGGCTACCGGACGTTTGCGGAGGACACATCAGAGGCGGTTTACATCGCGGCGCGGGAACTATTTGCCGATTCTCCGCCGCATAGCCAGATTCCGATCCACGATTATGCACCGCCGGCGTGGGCTTCGAATCCTGATGACCGCGATTCGGAAAACCGGAGGCCCGCCACCTGGATCAGTGTTATCGGCCGCCGGCAGTTCTGGCCCCTGGCGGTCCTCAACTCCTATACGATGCGAAATCCGCATTTGACCGGGACGCTGGCGACCTCGCTTGATCGTGGAGACGGACCCCTCATTCCGGTTGACAAAAAGCCGCTGCACCTTCCCACTGTGATGTGGATTGTGCTGTTCGTCTGCTTCGGGTGGAGTCTGGTTCACTTCTATTTTTGTTGGAAGGGTTCTGTCATGGGCTCCCCTCGCGCTCTGGCCTTTTTCGCGCCGACGGACCGGCGGCAGCATTCGGTTCTGACTGCCTTAGGAAGTGTGATGCTCGCAATGCTCGCTGTGGCCGTTGCGGCAGCTTCAGGAATATTCTCGTTCCTTTTCGCCTCCAATCCGTTCCAGGATTCAGTCAAGGCGTTACTGGCGGCTTGTTTGCTCTTTCTTACTCTCGCTGTGGCGCTTGCCGCCTACATCGGCAATAGTCGCATGGTGCCTCTTTCGGCCAGTAGTGTGCCGCAGAAGAACACGAAACGCTGGCGCGAAGTTGTCGCTGCGGCAACGCTCGTTGGCCTAGGCGCGTTCAGCCTGATTCAAATATCTCTGCTTCTCCATTTGACGGCTGCCAACCGCATACCAGTCTACTGGCGAAGTTTGAACATCTTTAGCGGAGTTTCTCCCTTGCTTCCGGAGTTGCTTCTGCTGGCGGGAGGTTATTTCTGGTTTTGGTGCACTCTTCGGGGGCTGGCCCATTTTGGAGTGGACCGGCCGCTGCTGCCAAGAATAGCGGATCTGCCGATGTCGGAGTCGAAAACTTCCAGGATGCCCATGTTCAGTTGGGACCATGCCGGCCTGGCTGTTGAGAACGAGGCAGTGCCGTTGAACCGGCGATACCTCATCCGGTTGCTGGCGATCTTCACAGTTACCACCGGCGTCGCCGCCATTGCCTTGCAGGGGATCTGGATTCGAACCTTGGGAGAACGCGCCTTCGGATCGCTCATTTTCTTTTGGATTTGCCTGTGCATTTCCGTGATCCTCACCGATGGCGTCCAAACCTGGCGGGCCTGGAGCCAATTGCGGCAACTGCTGGTTCATCTGGATCGTCTGCCATTGCGCCGTACTCTCCGCTCGCTGAAGGGACTGGCGTGGGGATCGATCTGGAAAATGGGTGGGAATGTTCTGGAGGAGCGGTATCGCGTAATGTCGTTCCAGGCCGAATGTTTAAGACACCTGACCAATACTGTCGCGGAGTGGTCGGGCAGGGAATCCGCCAGCGTCCGCAGCGGTGCGCTCCCATTAGCAATTGCCGACTGCCGGCTAAAACTCCTCAAACTTGCCGGATGGTACGCAAAGATTCAGCAGAACGAGCCTATAGCGGACCTGAAGCCTTTACGAGAATTTCAAGAACAGTTGGCGGCTACTGCTGGAGCGGTGATGACCAATATTCTGCTTCCAGCGTGGGAGAAAGAAAAAAAGTCGCTTATTTTCGGCCGGCCAGATGGAAAGCCGGGTGAAGGAAAGAGCGGGAGCGATATCAGTACGGATGACCTTCCGGCGCATGTGCGGGTGGCGGAGGAATTTTTCGTCCTGCCATATCTGGCGTTTATCCAAAACATTCTGGGCCGCTTCCGTACTCTCGCGCTCGGGAGCCTCTGGCTGTTTGTCGGCGCGACGCTGGCGATTTCCAGCTATCCGTTCGATCCGCTGAATGTACTCGGGGCCATCTTCCTGACGGTTTTCGTGATTGTGGGAGGTCTGACTATTCTGGTCTATTCGCAGATGTCTCGCGATGCGTCTCTCAGCCACATCACGAATACAAACCCCGGAGAACTGGGGTTTGATTTCTGGGTGCGCTTATTGGGATTCGGGATCGGTCCTTTGATTGGACTTCTGACAACCTTATTTCCCTCCATCACTGACTTTGCCCTGTCCTGGCTGCAGCCGAGCGTCGAAGCCTTGAAGTAAGCGGCCGCACTACCGGTCTGGCGGCCTGACCATCGGTACGAAGCGCACGGCCAACAGCGACCGCGTACTAATCTTGCCGTCGCCCGCCTTCTCCAGCAGCATGATCTCCTCGTCGACGGCGCCATAGTGCACCGGCGCTAACAGCTTTCCGCCGGGTTTCAGCTGGTTCACGAGCGCCTCAGGGAGCTCCGCCGCAGCCGCCGTCAGAATGACCCGGTCGAACGGCGCCTTCTCAGGCCAGCCGTTGTAACCGTCACCTTCCCGAACGAATACATTCGTGTAACCCAGCCGCTTCAGCGTCTCACCCGCCGAGGTCGCCAGTTGCGGAACGATCTCGATCGTATACACTTCCCTCGCCAGTTGCGAAAGGATCGCGGCCTGGTAGCCGGAGCCTGTACCGATTTCGAGCACGCGATCCTTGCCCCGCACATCCAGCGCCTCCGTCATGAACGCCACAATGTAGGGTTGCGAGATCGTTTGTCTGTAGCCGATGGAAACGGGGCGGTCGTCGTATGCGAACCGCCGGGCGCCGGGCGGTATAAACAAATGCCGGGGTGTCACTCCCATTGCCTTCAGCACCGCCTCGTTGTGTATCCCTCGCGATACCATCTGGTCCTGAAGCATACGCTGCATCCGTGCCCCGAACGCCTCATGCGCCGCCGAAGTTGCAAGTGCCGCGAGGTCACGTCTCTATTATCCAAAAATATCGCGCCCAGTGAGCCTCGTAACTGCGATATACCGCGGAAGACGGGATGGAATATATGCCTGGCTTTGCTCCGGGGTTGCGCCCTTCGCCCGTGGAAACGAAACAATATTCCCGGTGCAGCGGTCCATTATCTGATGCGATTCTCGCTGCTATTCGTAAGTCTACTTACAGTCTGGGCTCAGCCAGCCGACGTCAAGGACAGTTCCGATCCGTTTCTGTTCAAACGTATCCCCGGCTTTCAGATCACCGAATTTCGCGAGGAGAAGCAAGGTTTGTTTCCAGCAGGGGCGCCATCTGCCGAACCTGTGCAGGGCCACAAAACCGAAATCACCTACCGTAATACCGGTCAGCCTATATCCGCACCCAGTATTTTCCAGCATTATCAACGCCTGGCGCTGGGGCTGGGCGGTAAAGTATTAAGTCAGACTCCGCAGTCGGCAGCCTTCATGGTTCAGGGTAAAACGAGCGAAATCTGGCTCGCCATCAATTCCTCTGATCCTTCCGAATATAAGTTGGCCCTGGTCGAAAGAGGCGCGGCGATTCCGCAGGTAACGCCGGATGACATGCTCACCACTTTCGAGCAGAACGGCCGTGTCGCACTCTATGTCAAATTCAACATGGACGAAGCGGTCATCAAGCCGGAATCCCAGGAACTGATCGGCAAAGCTGCCGAACTTCTCAAGCGCAGCCCTGTGCAGCGGGTCAGTCTGGAAGGTCACACGGATTTCGTCGGCAATCCGGAGACAAACAAGATCCTCTCCAAAGCGCGGGCGCAGGCGGTGGCGGATGCACTGGTAAAGCTTGGTGTCGATCCCCAGCGCCTCGCCGTGGCCGGCTACGGACAGGAGCGCCCACTCGGGGACAACAAGACGGATGAAGGCCGCGCCAAGAACCGCCGCATCGAACTCGTCAATCCGGCGTTTCATCCGAAGTCCGCCTCATCCGCGGACAGCCACCCGAAGGACGCCCAGGGCGCGAAGGATCATCCGCTCTTCCCGCGTCTGCCCAGCTATTATCTGTTTCAGTCCGACGCACAGGACTCCACCGATGTGATCTTCGCAACGGGTAAACCGGGCGAAGCGCAGGACGTAACCGTTCACGGCAAGCGGCAGGATCTCATCTATCGCTTCGATGATCTGGGCGGCAAGCCCATGCCGGGTCCGGATCAGATACTCAAGAGCTACATGGACACAGCGCGGGCCGCGGGTGGTTCGCCGCAGTATGAAAGCTCCAGCGCTGCCGTTGCCAAGATTGGCGACCTCTGGCTGCGCGTTGCCGCGGCAGGCGGAGAACAATACACGCTAACCATCGTGACTGGACGCTAGATCCCTATTTGCCGCCCAGAATTTCGCCGTGCGGTTTTCCCTGCGTCATCTCCTCGAAGGTGTCTTTTAACTGCGCCGGAAGGGTATCGCCCGTCCAGTTGTGCACGCTCTCCGGCAGTTTTACAGCAGCTACCAGGTCGTCTGCTTTCTTGCCGCTGTCGATGGCGCTCTTCACGCCTTTTTGTAATTCGGTGAAGAACAGGATCTGCCCGTCGAACAGTTCTTTACCGCCTGGCGCGCCGTGTCCCGGCAGCACAAAGTCCGCTTTCAACTTCTGCGCGGCCCGCAGCACATTGCTCCAATTCCCGATGTTGCCCTGGCCGGTAAAGTTGTAAGGCCCGTTCACTAGCGCATCACCCGTGCAGATTACTTTCTCCTTGGGCAAATACACAAAGCCGTCGCCTCGCGTATGCGCCCAGCCGAAGAAGTGGAACTCTACTTTCCGCTTGCCGTCATTCAGCACAAAGGGGCTCTTGTCGAACGTCTGCTTTGGCGGCTCGGCTGTATCCAGGTTCAATTCCGCCACATCTTTGCGCGTTTTCGCCGTCGTCTGCCAGCCCTGCGGCTCATATCGTTTCAGTTCCTCTGTGACCCCTTTGTAAGCCAGCGTGGTGGCGCCCGCCTGCGTCCACACAGGATTCCCATAAAGGTGATCGCCGTGATGATGCGTGTCGAACACGTATTTCACCGGTTTTTGCGAAACCTTCTTTGCGTCCGCCAGCGCCAGCCGTGCGCCGCTTGGGAAGTTGGCGTCCACTACGATCAGATAATCCTTCATCTCGATGATGACGTTGTTGCAATGTCCGAATTGCTTGATGTCTCCCTCGCGAAACCAGACTCCTGGAACAATCTGCCGCAGGGTACCGGGCTGCGCGTCGCTATTGAGGGCAAAAAAGCTGACCGCCAGAACTAGCCCGAATGCGGCGCCCACGGTCACACGGTTGATCGTCATAAAACCTCCAAAGATCCTGGTAGTCTATCGTACCGAGGGCCGGATTCAAAGGGTTACAATGAAGATTCCTGGAGGATTCATGGCAGCGCACCCTCGCCGTACGTCTGTGGCAGTCAATGTCGGCGGCATCAAGGTCGGTGGAAACAATCCAATTGTTGTCCAGTCGATGACGAATACGGATACGGCCGATGTTCCCGGCACCGTCAACCAGGTGATGGCACTTGCTCAAGCCGGGTCTGAACTGGTGCGCATCACCGTGAACACGGACGAGGCGGCTCGGGCTGTTCCGAAGATCGCCGAAACGCTGTATAAATTCGGAGTTCGCGTCCCGATTGTCGGCGACTTCCACTACAACGGACACCTGCTGCTGCGGAAGTATCCTGATTGCTCGCGCGCCCTCGCCAAGTACCGCATCAATCCAGGCAACGTCAATATCGGCAAGAAGCACGACGACAATTTCCGCACCATGATTGAAACGGCCATAGAGTTCGACAGGCCGGTGCGTATCGGCGTCAACTGGGGATCGCTGGACGGTCAGCTTTTGACGAAGATGATGGATGAAAACAATCTGCTCCCGGAACCCCTGGGAGCAAACGAAGTCACCATGAACGCCATCGTCGTCAGCGCCCTGGAGTCGGCGTTTGCGGCGGAGCGCTACGGCCTTTCCCGCGACAAGATCATCCTCAGCGCCAAGGTAAGCGGCGTGCAAAATCTGATCGCCGTCTATCGGAGCCTCGCGTCGAAGTGCGACCACGCGCTGCATCTCGGGCTTACCGAAGCAGGCCTTGGATCGAAAGGCGTCGTCGCGACAACAGCTGCTCTCGCTGTATTGCTGCAGGAAGGAATCGGTGACACCATCCGCGCGTCGCTGACGCCGTTGCCCAATGGAGACCGTACAGAGGAAGTTTTCGTTTCCCAGCAGATATTGCAGTCACTCGAACTGCGCAGCTTCTCTCCGCAGGTGGCCGCGTGTCCCGGTTGCGGCCGCACCACCAGCACGTTTTTCCAGGACATGGCGGACCAGATCCAGAACTATCTGCGCGAGCAGATGCCGGTGTGGCGCGAAACACACACGGGT
This sequence comes from Bryobacteraceae bacterium, assembly GCA_040002435.1. Classification (GTDB taxonomy): domain Bacteria; phylum Acidobacteriota; class Terriglobia; order Bryobacterales; family Bryobacteraceae; genus JANXXV01. The sequence continues at coordinate 14,736 of JBDUEM010000060.1, read as the reverse complement.
GTGGAAGAGATGAAAGTAGCAGTCATGGGTTGTGTGGTGAATGGTCCCGGGGAATCAAAGCACGCTAACATCGGCATCTCTCTACCGGGAACGTTTGAAGAACCGGTGGCCCCCGTCTACGTGGATGGAAAGCTTGTAAAGACGCTGCGCGGCGATGCTATCGTTCAGGAATTCATTGCCATGCTGAACGCGTACGTTGCACGCACCTACACCGTGAACGAAGCGGAACTGGTGGCGGCCCCTTAATAACCAGTTACAACAACCGGTTACAACAAGCTACCTGTTTTCCCGTATTTCCGCAAAGCCTCCGGCACGTCATAGTAAGGAAATGCGGGACACCCGTCTAGGGGCTGGATCGCGAACGGGCCCCTACTATGCTCTTCTCGCCGAACTGAGCGAGAATAGAAGCATAATGATCGGCAAACGCAGAGTCTTGCGAACCGGCTTCGGCGTCGTCATCGGCCTGCTGATCCTGTCTACCATTTCCGCGTACCGCATTCAGGAGAGCTTCTCCGAGCGCACCGTCGCAATTCATCACCGTTACGTACGCCAGGAAGAAATCACGGCCGGTCTGCGGCACATCCTGTGGGTAGCAGGTATCGCCGCGCGCGATTTTTTCCTGAACACAAAGACCGACCGCGCAGAGATTTACCTGGACCAGCTGAAGACCCTGCGCAAAGACACGGAACCGCTCTTTGCAGACCTCAAACGAATTCGCGGCACCGATAAGGTGACGCGTGAACTGGAAGCCAAGTTCGAGGATATGTGGCTGACCTTGACCTCATCGGTAATCACCGGACTCGCCGATTCCGAGGAATACAGTTTTGTGCAGGAAGAGATTGTGCCGCGCAATAATGCCGCGGGCGCCCTGCTGCTGCATCTCCAGCAAGCCAATGAGCGCTCCCTGACGGAAAGCGAAGAGGAATTCGCCAGTTCCCGTCATGCGGCTTCGCAGCGCCTGGTGATTCTCCTCGGAGCCGGTTTGCTGATCGGCATTCTGGTGACCCGGTACAGCCTCAAGCACTCCGAGAGCCTGGAGCGCCAGTCCGCCAGTCAGTTGAAGGAAGTGTCTCAGGCGAAACTCGATCTGGAGCGCCTGTCCGCGCGCCTCATGGAGATTCAGGAGGAAGAGCGCACACGGCTCTCCCGCGAGTTGCATGATGAAATTGTGCAGACCCTGGCGGTCTTGAAAATCGAAATCACCCAGGCGCAGAACATACCCGCCACCAAACTGCCGGAAATACGAGAGCATCTTGCGCGCGCTCGCGATCTGGCGGAGCGGACCCTGCGAACGGTGCGAAACATCACCTTGCTTTTGCGGCCATCGCTATTGGACGATTTGGGTCTCGGGCCCGCGCTGCAGTGGCAGGGCGAGGATTTTCGCCGCCGTACGGGCGTTACTTGTGAACTGACCGAAACGGGTCTGCAGGACGACCTGCCGGACGCGGTGAAAACCTGCGTCTATCGCGTAACGCAGGAAGCTCTGCACAATTGTGAAAAGCACGCCAGCGCCACAAAGGTGTGCGTCGACGTGGTTCAAACTGCGCACCAGCTTACAGTAGAAGTGCAGGACGACGGGATAGGATTTCAGCAGACGCCCGATCCGCCGGGGCAGAATCTCGCCAAGCTGCACTTCGGAGTCCTGGGAATGCGCGAGCGAGCGGCAGGTCTTGGCGGCAAGTTGACAATGGAGTCCGCGCCGGGGAAGGGGACAACGGTTCTGCTGGAAATTCCCCTGGCAGCAACGACGGCGTCCGAAACGGACGCAGCTGTGGAGGCAAAGGCTTAATGGCAATAAGAACACTTCTGGTTGACGACCATCACCTGTTTCGGCAGGGGTTGCGCCGCATTCTGGAGTCTCAATCGGATATCGAGGTGGTGGCTGAGGCCGCCTCCGGCCTGGAAGCAATCGAGATGGCGAAGCTGCACCTTCCGGACGTAGCGACGGTAGACATCGCGATGAAAGAGGTGAACGGCATCGAAGCCACATCGCAGCTCTTGCGCTATTCGCCGAAGACGGCTGTCCTGATTCTCAGCATGTATAGCGACGAACGCTACGTGATGCGAGCGGTACGCGCAGGAGCGCGCGGCTACATTCTCAAGGACACGCTCGAAGAAGGACTGGTGGAAGCTATTCGCCTGCTGCACCAGGGGCAGCCGTACTTCAGCCCCTCGGTAGCGAAGATCTTCCACGCCGCGCATGCGCGCGATGTCCAGGAGCGAAAAGTGGACGATCGCTATGAATTGCTCACTGATCGCGAGCGCCAGCTCTACCACTTGTTGGCCGAGGGCCAGAGCAACAAAGAAATCGCAGCGCGACTGGGCCTGAGCTTGCATACGGTGGAAACACACCGCACCAGGATCATGGAAAAGTTGGGTGTGCACTCCATTGCGGAGCTAGTTCTGGGAGCAGTCCGCCGCGGCCTGATCGTCTAGTATTACGGCGGCCCAGCCTCTGCTCCGTAACGCTCTATCTCGGCCAGGTTTCTGTCGGCACCCCGGAACACCAGGCGCAGGTATCTTCGCGAGTGCGCTCAATTCCGCACTCTGAGCAGAACGCCATGGGATGCGTCCAGAGCCATTTCCAGCGATGAATGATTCGGGTAATCATGGCAAATCTTCCTTTCAAGTTATTAGAATACACGCCTCCTGCCAAACAATAAACCATTTAGAATCTGTTTGGTGGGGCGGGTAACAGGTTCTCATTCCTGCTCATAATCCACCGGACATGGTGGATTTGGACCACGGAATGTCGTTGTGAACCACTTGCGGAAAGACAACGAAAATCGTAGTCACTTCTTTGCCGTCCGCCGCTGCGGAGCCTTGAACAATTGCTTTCGTCTCATTATCCGGCTTGGCGCACGTACTCGTCCCTGCTTTCGACCGCTATTCAGCTGGCCGCCGGCAACTTGGTAACCGACGGGAACGCCCCCCTCGTCCATTTGATTTACTCCGTATGACTCCAAGGCCGTCCAATATCGGCCAATCTACTCCCGGGCAAAGCAGCAGTGCCTCCCCCATGCACCTTCACCGGCTGTTCTCCTTCGCCAAGTCATCCCATTGGTCTATCTCGCGCTCCAGACAACGAACAGAACCAGGAAAGGAAGCCATGTGGAAATATTTTCCTTTCTTTAATCCCAGCCAACGCCGGCACCAGGATAAACGTTCCAATGGCCAGAAACATCGGCCCCACTGACCAGCCGCGTTCTATGGTTCCGTAGTCGCTGTCGCAAGGCACCTCTTAAAGTCGCGCCTGCTAGATTGGAGGCTGACTTGGTGTGCCTTCGGCTCGAGGCGATCTTATTACTTGCTACTATGGCGCGCGTCGGTGGCCAAAATTTCTGGAATATCCGATAGGTTTGGATTGTCGGGGCCGCGTGCGCCTTCGCCTCGCCGGCTGGTTTTGACCAGGGACGTGTTTCTACCGAACTTACTGATCGTCATTGCCCCCTATTACACTTTTTTGCCGTCATGGGGAGTTGGCAGGTTCGCTCTTGGTGGCTGCGGTAGTGGGTTCAAGAAAACCTCTAGTGGATCGTGGCCGCGCTCCGAACTCACGGTATTTTTGACTTCTTACATCGCTATTTGTTCACAATACTGGCGAACCTGTGTGCGGCCTGGCGATTGCCTGTCAGTCGATATCCTCGCCAGCGGCGCGAATGGCGTGCACCTGCGCAAATCGGGGCGGCCTTGAACTCGGTCCAATCTACGCGCGAATCTTCGGCAATCCGGCTTGGTCCCGAATTTCGTAACAATCTACAATAGTGTTCAATACCATGCGAATCTCAACTTGTCTAGCCCGAACTGCATTTGCTGCGGTGGCGTTTTGCCAGTTATCAGCTCAGCCCATTATCAACACCAAAGCTGGGACGGACTGGATTTTTCCAGGCGACGGCGGTTCCGCAATCAACGCACCTCTCGGCAAACTCTATGCCGTGACTGTCGACAAGAACGACGTGCTTTACTTCTCCGACTACGACAGCCAGATGGTAATGCGGTTGAACGCGGACGGGACGGTTACGGTGGTCGCCGGTAATGGCTTTCAGTTCAATTCGGGCGACGGCGGGCCCGCGACCCATGCCGGGGTTTTCAATCCCCAAGGCCTCGCATTTGATTCCGCAGGCAACCTCTACATAGCGGAGAGTTACCAGCACCGAATCAGAAAGTATTCCAATGGAGTGATTACCACTTACGCGGGCAGTGTGCAGGGCTTTACAGGGGATGGTGGCCAGTCCGTCAACGCGCGATTAAATTATCCCACTGGACTTGCCATCGACACCAGTGGCGCTGTCTATTTCGCCGATACGCAGAACGGTCGCATCCGGCGGATCGGTCCCGATGGCGTGATTACAACCGTTGCGGGTAATGGAAAAAATGGTTTCGACGGCGATGGGGGTCCCGCCGTGAATGCCACGCTGAACTCCCCGGAAGGTGTCGCCATTGACGGAGGCGGCAATCTGTACATCGCCGATACGCTGAACTCGCGAATCCGCAAAGTGGATTCAAGCGGCAATATTACTACCGTTGCCGGTGCCGGTCCGGGATATGCGGGTGATGGCGGCCCGGCGCTCAACGCACAGCTAGCCCGTCCGAAAGAGATGTTCTTCGATGCGGCCGGCAACCTGTACATCGCCGATTCCTTCGATCAGGTGATTCGCAGGATCGATACTAAAGGCGTCATCACGACAGTAGCCGGCTCGGCCACGCCGGGCTTTTCCGGCGATGGCGATCAGGCTCTGAAAGCGGCTCTTGGCGCACCCAACGGCGTCGCGATGGATTCCAAAGGCAATCTTTACATTGCCGACACGCTGAATCTCCGCATTCGCAAAGTTGACCCGTCCGGGATCATTACCACCGTTGCGGGAAACGGCAAGTTTCGCATTGCGCCCGACAATACCCCGGCAGCCAACGCCTTTCTTCTGCAGCCGGAAGACGTAGCGATGGATAGCGCCGGTAATCTCTACATTGCCGATACGCAGACAAACCGCGTAGCAAAAGTGACGCCCGCGGGCGCGCTCATCACATTCGCCGGCACCGGCCAGTATGGATTCGGCGGCGATGGCGGGCCGGCCAACAAAGCGTTCCTCACCGCACCGCGTGGTTTGGCCGCGGCCGCCGACGGAAGTGTCTTCATCATCGATAGCGAAAATTTCCGCATTCGCAAGGTCGCGCCAGGCGGAACCATTACCACCGTGGTGGGAAACGGCCTGCCAGGTTATACCGGCGATAACGGCCCCTCGAGCAAGGCGCAGATTCAGTCCGCGCGCGGACTGGCGCTCGACGAGAAGGGCAACCTGTACATCTCCGATCAGGGCTGCCACTGCATCCGTATGATCGATTCCGCCGGTATCATCCGAACAATTGCGGGAACAGGCAAAGCGGGATTCTCCGGCGATAATGGCCCAGCCTCGGCTGCGCAATTGAATACGCCGCAGAAGCTGGTGGCGGACGGCGCGGGTGGGCTGTATATTGCCGATGTGAACAACAACCGCGTGCGAAAGATTGACGCAGCCGGCCGAATTACCACTGTCGCCGGCAACGGCGGCCTGGGGCCCGGCAAGAGCGGAGTAGCTGTTACCGAAGATGTGGCCGCGCCTCTCGGCGTCGCATTGGACAAAGCTGGAAATCTTTATATCTCCGCGTATTACTGGGGAGCTGTTCACAAAGTAACCCCCGATGGCCAGATCACCGTGGTTGCCGGCAACCGCCAAACCGGCTTTTCGGGAGATGGGGGCCCGGGTCCGCTGGCCAGCCTCTGGATTCCGAATGGATTGACCACGGACGCGGCAGGAAATGTTTTTGTGGCCGACGAATATAACAATCGCATCCGTGTTTTGCTCGCCGCGCCGCCATCGTTCAAGTTGAGTACGTCTGACCTGCGTTTCTCGGCCGCCAGCGGCGGCGCAAAGACCGCGCGTCAATCTATTGCCATCAGCAGTACTTTAGCGGGATTAACGTTCAACGTTACACCCAGCACGGCCGACGGCGGCAAATGGCTGGTTGTGGATACCAGTTCCGGCGCGGCGCCGGCTACCTTCGATGTATACATCGACCCGACAAGTTTGCCGCCAGGACCTTTTCAAGGACAGTTAACCGTCACCGCGCCGGGCGCCACGCCCGCATCCCTGACCGTCAACGTGTCAGGCGCCGCAGAGGCGCCGGTTACCGCCCAACTGTGGGTACCGGATCGAGGTGTCAACTTGACGGCCGTCCAAACCGGTCCGCCGGTTCAAACCTCCATCGCGATTCAAAACACTGGTGGCGGTTCGTTAAAGTTCAAGGCGACTTCGCGCGCCAACTGGCTGACGCTTTCCGCGGATTCCGGATCGGCGGCGCCCAACTCACCCTATCCCCTGATGCTGACTGCTTCGCCGGATGGTTTGGCCCCAGGGACCTATGCGGACTTCGTCACGGTGGCTTCGGAATCGGGGACCCGATTGGATATTCCCGTGAATTTATCCGTTGCGCAGACCAAGCCCGTGATTGTCCTCTCGGAGACCGGCTTGTTTTTCCAGACCGCCACCGGAAGCGCCAAACCGCTTCGCCAGTCCATTGCCGTGCTTAACGCCGGCGTCGGCCCCATGGGCTGGTCCGCTGAAAAGAGAACTCTGTCTGGAGGTCCGGACTGGCTGATATTATCCGCTGCCACCGGTACGGTTACCACGCCCTACGTCGACTCCGCCCGAATTGAGGTAAGCGTCGACCCCACTGGCCTGGCCCCCGGCGATTACTATGGCCAGATCAAGGTTCGGGCAGCGGCTGACAATTCGCCCCAGAGTGTAACGGTAGTGCTGACGGTGCTCGCATCCGGTCAAACTCCGGGCTTGGAAGTGCGCCCGACGGGCCTGCTGTTCACAGGAGATTCGGCAACCAATCCGAGTTCTCAGGATATTACGATATACAATCCCGGTTCCGGACCCGTGACGCTTTCCAGCCGCAAGTTGGCTGACTCCGGCGGCGGATGGCTCTACTACGGACCTTCGAATGTCACGATACCCGCAGGCGGTACCGTGTCCATCGCCGTTCAGCCCGACTTTAGCAAGGTTGCGCCGGGACTTCTTGCGGGTTCGATTACGCTGCAGTTCGACGACGGCACAAGCAAGAACATTACGGTGACTTCATTGGTCACGGCGGCGTCGTCGACGGCCGCGCCCAAAAACCTGGAGCAAAAATTTGCAGTTCCCGGTTGTACGCCAAACTTCCTGGCCCTGCAGCCGGTGCAGAGTAAGATGCAGGCCATCATGGGGCAGCCGGTTTCCATTCAGTTGACCGCGGCCGACAACTGCCAGCAGTCAATTACCAGCAGCACGCCCAACGCTTCGGCTACCGTGTCTTTCGACAATCAGGACAGCGGCGGATCGTTGACCTATGGAAACGGATTGTGGTCCAGAACATGGAACCCTCAGAACATTCGCTCCAGTGTGGTCGCCACGGTTACCATGTTTGTCTTCCTGGGCGGTGGAAAAAGTATTCAGAATCAGGTTTATATTCCCATCAGCCTCACTCCGCCTTCGCGTCCCGGGCCGCTGATCGCCTCGGGCGCCGTAGCCAGCGCCGCCAGCCTGCAAGCGGGTGTACCTGTCGCTCCGGGACAGTTCATCTCGCTGTTTGGCTCGAACCTAACCGAAGCCGGTGCCTCGCCCGCTCCGAATTTCCCCACGCAGATCAATGACGTTTCCGTTAGCATGGGCGACGCGCCCATGCCGCTTTCGATGGCGTCCGCCGGGCAATTGAATCTGGTGGTGCCCTTCGATATTGCCATCGACTCGCCGCAACAGATTGTGGTTCAGCGCGGCGCCGCCCTTTCGCTTCCGGAGTCTCTGACCGTGCGCGCTACACAACCGGCTGTATTTACCGCGACGGGTTCGGGCAGCGGACAGGGCCTCGTGGTCAGTAATGCAACTGGCGCGGTCGCGGACGCTTCTAACCCCGTCTCCGCCGGTACGGACATCACAATTATGTGTACCGGTCTCGGTCGGCTGAAGGCGTCGGCCACGGACGCGCCATCGAGCGCCGTTGCACCCGTAACCGTCACTATCGGAGGGCAGCCGGCCGCTGTTTCCTTTGCAGGCTTGCAGCCCGCCTCGCCCTTCATCTATATTGTGACGGCCAAGGTGCCTGACGGTTTGCCGCCGGATAATGCAACGCCGCTGATTGTGACCGCGGGCTCCGTCAGTAGTCCGGCCGTAACGATTGCCGTTCAGTAGGAAGTTAGTTCACCGGCTTGCGCGCAATTAAACGCATGGCGTCGAACAGATTTACGGGAATGCCTGTCGCACTCGCACCGCGTACCACGGAGGGACGCATTCCCAGCATCCTTCTAACCTGGTAAAGGACCAGTCCAAGCGGCACTATTTTGCCGGGGTGCGTCAGGGCCACCACTTCAAATCCGATTCGCTTCAGCATCGACGCGAGGTTGCTCGCGGAGAAGAAAAAAAGGTGCTGGGGCGGTGTCATCAACCGCCATCGCGGACCCGTCAGTCGCGCCAGCAGCGAACTCCAATCGCCCGTACTGATCATGAGGTGCCCGCCCGGGCGAAGAGCCTTCCATGCGAGCGCGACCGTTTCATCAGGTTCGGGAAGATGTTCAATTACGTCCAGCATCACAATCTTATCGAAGGGGCCATGAGCCTTGACGTAGGTATCTGTCAGCGTGCCCGCTTCGACGCGGAGGCCGTCTTTCCGGCAGTTCTCCACCGCCGTGTCACACAGCTCAATACCTTCTACATCGAAATGCAGCGCCGCCTGGCGCAAAAAATATCCATAGGCGCAGCCGATTTCCAGCAGCTTGCCGCCGGCGCCGCTCACTCGAATCAATTCGCTTACCGCTCCATGAAATTCGCGGCTCAGAACCGGAGCGCTTCCGACGTAATCGGCGTAACCGTCAGAGCGTTCGCCGTTGAAATAGCCCTCGGAATAGATCTCCTTCACGGCGTTGTAATCCTCGATTTCAGTGAGGCCCAGTCCACAGACATCGCATCGCCGGATAATGTATCCCTTTCGCTCCATGCTGTATGACAGAGGCCGGACTTCGCCGCAAACCGGACATAGTTTGGTCGTCATGCCACCATCGTGAAGAACAGGTCCAAGAGAATGCGAAACGCCCCGCTGAGACCCTGGCCTTTTCCAAGTGAATAATTTGTATATCGTACCGTTACGGGAACTTCCACGAACTTCAGCTTCCGCGACGCAATCTCGCGTAGAATCTCCGAGGCATGCGCCATTCTCGGCTGCGTGAGCCTCAGGGTTCGAACCGCGTGAGCGGTCAAGATTCGCAAGCCATTGTGTGTATCAGTGACTCGGATGCCAGAGTGAATCCACGTGAACCACACAGCGGCCATTAACAACAGGGAACGCGAAAGCGGGATTCGCTGCGAGCTTCCCAGTGTTCGGGAACCAAGCGCCACGTCGCTGCCTGTTTCGACCAGTGATCGAAACATATTTCGAAGAGATTCGGGGTCATGCTGGTCGTCGGCGTCGAAGGTGCCGACATAGCGGGCGCCCCGCCGTAGGCAATAGACAAATCCAGTCTGAATAGCGGCTCCCTGTCCCACATTAGTGATGTGCCGCAGCAGATTTACACCAGGCAATCTCGCAGCTTCGCCGGTGCCGTCCGCCGAACCATCGTCCACGACCACGATGTGGCAGCCTAGAGGACGCAATCCCTCCAGCACGGTCCTGATGACACTCGCTTCGTTGTAGGCCGGAATTACGACCCATAGGTCGTGGAGATCAGGGTTCATGGGCAACCGCGCACCATTCTTCATTGTCCAGCAGGCAGAGGGAATATATCTGAACGCCTAACTTCCGCGTGTAGCCGTTCACAGGCTGTGGCTCGAACGTGTCGCTCTTGATGAAGACTCCCTGAATCGGTCCGGCGGACGCCGGGACCGGAACCAATTGCCGGAAGATCCCCGGCTGCACTTCACCTTCGAATACTTTTAATCGCCCGGCGCCGGTTTCCACATCGATTGCTATCCGCTCACGCATCGGGACACGCAGCATGACGCCGAGCCGCTTTGACTCGGTCTTTCGGAAGCGAAGCCCCGCTTGGCCATCGGTCCATCGGAAGGATGGGCCATCTCCCGATTCGATCGGATAGAGGCCGCTAAGCTGAATGCCGCGGACGGAGTGCGCGGCGATTTCCAACCCCGGCCGTACGCTGGATAGCAGCAGATCGACGGCATTCGGCGGCACATACAGGCATGCGTCCACTCCGGTCTCGCAACCGGCTTCCACCCTTTGCGTTCCCTTCCAACCCTTGGCGGCAATGACTATAAGCGTGGACGGTGGGCCGATGCGGCTATCGAAAGGGATGAATGTTTTGTCGGGGCACCACAACTGGTAATAGGCTTCAATCACGGGACTCCATGACGCGAGGTCGTACGAAATCCGCGTGCCGGCGTCCAGCCTGGAAATCGAATCAATGAGCAGCAACGGATATGCTCGGGCTCTGGTTCCAGCCATTGTTGCAAACGCTTTCTGCTGGCCCAACAGATCCATGCGGAACTCAACTAATGCGCTGGCCGCAAACGCCACGCAGACCAATCCCACACCGGCTGCCCGGCGGACGCGCTCGGCCATAATCCAGATAACTACGAAGGCGGACGCGGCAAGAGCTACGGGCCAGATCGCCGTGCTATGCACGATGCGCATGTACCCCACAAGCGCGAGCATGCCAATGCGTGGGCCCGGACCGGCGAGCCACTCGGTATTCTTCCAAAATGGCGTCAGCACTGCGGCGGACATTGCTATCAGCAGCAAGCATACACCCGCATACCGCCAGGCGGTGCGTCGGAACATGGGGTCGAAGATCCAAGTCACGCCGAGACCGATCATCAACACGGCGACGCCTTCGGGGTAGCGGCCGTTCGCCAGATAATCCGGCCGGCTCAATGTGGGATCGAAAGCAGCCAGGAAAATGGCCGAAATGGCAAATACCCCGAATACGCATGAGATCAAAAAACCCATCGTGATTCCCTGCGTTCGCGCATCCGCTCCATTACGAAACGCAGCTATCGTCTTTTCGATGATGAACAGCGATCCGAAAACAAACAGGCCCGCGCTGGATACTGCCAGATCGAAAATCTCTCCGGTGAGAACAATCAATGCGTGAAACAACGACTCGGCGGAGGCCATGGATCGCAAAGTGCCCGAGGCCGAGACCTCGCCGAGTCCGGTGCCGCGGAGGAGTTGCAGGCTTACCATTCGGATCAGGGCCATCCCGCCGGCAACCGAGGAAAGGAAGATACAAAATGAAGTAACGCTCAACCGCTTCCAATACAGCAGTAGGAACTGCAGTGCAAGTGCGGCGGCGAGGATCCCGAACGACCGGCTGTGGATCATGTACATCGTTCCCGTACAGGCTCCCCAGACAAAAGCCCGCCAGGCTGCCGGGTTGCGAATGTACCACATCGAAACCAGACAATACGCCAGAAACGCCGGAACGTAAGCATTTTCCGTGGTTGCGTAATTCGAAAACATCAGCACGGACGGATAGACGGCGCATGTAAACCCAGCGAAGGTAGCTGTCCTGGGTGAACTGCCCATCAGGCGTCGCGCGATCTGGTACATCAGCGGATAGCAGGCAGTTAGTAGGATTCCGTTCAAGATCAGTACCGCATGGTAGGAGTTTGTGAACGATCCTGAGATAAGAAACGCGGGCGAAATAATCAGCGAATAGCCGAAGGCTCCGAACGCCGACGTGGGTTCGCTTGGAAGGCCGGCCGTGCCCGAGAAATAGCGCGCGAAGCCGAGATACGTCAACTCGTCATTCAAGGCGGACGGCGCTCTCATCCACAAGGATGGAACCGCGTGGGCGCAGATCAGAAACGCGAAAATGGCCGCATGTAAGGGCCAACCAATACGGCCGTTATCCTTCGCCGGGAAGTTGTTCATTCGCCTCCGGCTCCACTTCCTGTACCGGTCGCGCCAGGGCTAGCTCCCTGACAATGGTAATTACGATCTGTTCGTTACGATGGAAGCGAAGGTAGAAGGCGGCGGTGATGTAGATGCCGGCCAGAACGGAGAAATATAACAGCAGATCGGCTCCCCGGCCCACACCCAGCGAGGCAGCAATTTCGTTGGCCCTGTCAGGCTGCATCACCAGAATCCCGCCGCTGATAAAGAAGATAACGAGGAAACCGAACTGAAACCGGGACGAACGCTTGTGGCTGCCGATGTAGAAAAATAGCAGTGAAAGCGTGGTCAGTAAGATAATTCGGATCATCTGGAACTCGCGGCGCGGCTGGTCACTTCATACTGCCCCTTCAACACCAGGTCCGTATTGGCGCCCGCGGAATTCTCGGCAAAAAGGACCAGTTTCTTAACCCCTGCAAAAGCCGCCTTAAAGCGGATAGGGATGGTAACGGAAACATCAGATCCGGCTCCTTCCACCTTCGCGCCTTCCGTCAACACCGTGCATTGGCTATTCTCCACGGTAGCTCCAGAGCCCAGAGCCGCGGCCGCGGAGCCTTGGCCTGAATCGTTCACCAACAGAAAGGCGTTAGGGACGAGACTGTAGTAAACGTAGCAGGCATGGCCACCGCTTGTTTCAGAATTGATCAATAGCCGTACGTTGGAAAGCTGCCTATAGTTTCCAGGCTGAGAGAATTTCACTATGAATGTTTCCGACGATCCCGAACCGGCGTCGGGAGTTACCCCAAGGGCAACTGGAGGCCCTGCGGGAGTTCGTGGCGGAGGCGCGGTCACGGCTGGTTCTTCCTTCTTTCCACAGGCGCAGGCAAAAACCGCCAGAGTTACGGCGAAATACATTCGGCTGGCGCGCTGCGCGGGAAACGGTAGGAAACGGAAACCCATGAAACGGCAGAATAACACACGGCGGCTGCGTTTTCTCCCAATGTGTCCTTAGGAGCATTCCGACGCTTGCGCGGAGGCAACACACGAGGCAAGTAAGCTACCTGAATTCGCCGAAACAGCCCAATTCCGGGAAGGGGAGAATCAGTTCACGATCCAGCGCGAAGCGTTCAACCGACACTCCAACGATTCCGGCCAGTAAAACATCGCGTGGTCCTCGGGGTCGTAACGAGTAACATGGTCAACATCGGTTTTCCACCGGACGCCACTCAGTCCCTGGCCTTGCTTACCAGTCCGTCTGAATGACGGCAGCCGATTCTCAGGCCCACGCTGCGACTCCGGGCAACTTCAGTGAATCACCCGCGAAGTGAAAAGCTTTTTCCCAGCAAACTTTTTCCCAGCAAACATGGAAACCAGCCCAACACCAAAGAAGACCAGAGTAGTAGGCTCTGGAGTTCCAGAGCCTGGGCCACTAGCATCTGGTAGAAAAGCAATGGCTGATACGTTATTACTCATCGGCCCGACTTGCATGACCGTCCCAGCGTTCGGTCCAGTGGTTTCGAGCGTAATGAGATAGGAGTTTTTGTGGTCCGGGTCTGTGTTCGTGTTCAGGAGAAACGCCCCGTAGAGAACGCCGTTTGAGTCGAAATCGAGGGAACCAATCCTGTTTGGTCCGCCGCCCACCAGGGTTGAAGGCATTTTCAATACCGGTCCTGAGGTCGCGAGACCAGTCGAAGTATTTACGGAGTACAGGAAATTAGCGTCTAGGCCCGTGAGCGTGTCTCCGGCCAAATAAAGCACACCTGATGAGTCGAAAGCCAATCCTGCGCCGCGCGGTTCATTAAGCGCAAAAGGGGCGCCCAATGGTGTACCGAGTGGGTTCGAGCTGGGCGTGGTACTGATTGAAAACAATAGGGATCCGCTTGACCGATTGCCCCACCCAAATAAATGACCCGCACTATCGAAAGCCAAGTCCTTAATTGTGTCTGAACCACCAGGCGTTAGTATGGATCCTACGATTGTCATCGCGGCGGTGGCGGGATCGATAACAACTAACTGGTCAGGTACGCTAATAGGTCCAGGGCAAGCCTTTCCGCTGCATGCTCCTCCCGTCACCCCATACAGCATCATCGAGACCGAATCGTATGCCAAACTTACGATCGGTGCTCCTATTAATCCTATGGTCTGCAAAACACCACCCGTGGTTGGGTCGATGATCAGCAAATGGCTATTACCTGTTCCCCCGCCATTTTGGCTGCCATCGGTAGCGTACAGCGTGAAGGAGGTCGCTTTGCTCACTCCGGTGGATTCCAGCAGAAGGAGCGCAACAGCTGCGAAATAGGAGAGTTTTTGCATGGGAGAAATTGTACTTGACGTACTGGGACAACGCAAGGTCTAATCTGCTAGTACCATCGGTGTAATGTGTCAGTCGTGCTAGCGGTCGAGAATTCTAACGCTGGCGGCGATGCTGGAGGTTGACCTGTGAAGGAGTTCTCAAATCCCGCTGCCATATCGGCGCGGAGCCCTGGAAGTCGCGAGCAAGCTGGACCACGAGGTTGAATCATAGAATCCGGCCAAGGGGCAATCCACGGCCTGGGTATAGAGCGCATCCTGGTTGGCCCGTCCGGTCGAGATGGATTGTTTTCCTCCCACACTCAAGGTAGTCGCTGCAGCCAAAAGTTTCTTACACGCCGTACCGTAGATTTGTCACCTTAGCGCGCAGATTGCATCTCCATAATTGGAAAGGCAGCAAAGGTCCGCATGGCCGTACAATTGACGTGTGGAAACAGCGGCTATCTCGGAACTGCAGCTCGCGGAAGAACTGATGGCCGGAAGTCCCGGTGCTTTTGAGCGTTTTGTGGATATCTATAACGCAAAATTATTTCGATACAGCTTCACCATGTGCGGCCAGCGCGAGGA
>JBDUEM010000059.1:0-30487 GCA_040002435.1 Bryobacteraceae bacterium | reverse complement strand
GGAAAGATCAGTTGCTCCGAGCCGCCTACTATGAAGTCGCGCGGAACGAAGCGCAGGTCACCAATCAGTTGGCGATCGGCATTACCGTGAACCGGGACAAGAAATAACCCTACTGCCCCGCCCCTGACGCCAGGTCCCAAAGCGAAATCTCCTTCGCCCCCGAACTCATCGCTACCCACTTGCCATCCGGCGAAAACGCCAGTGACGCTACTTGATGCGGCGCGCGAACCACACGCCGCATCCTGCCCGAAGGAAGATCCCAGAACACAACCTTCACCGGATTTGCCGACGTAATCACGTCAAAACCGCCGGTGACCAGCGTCCGGCCGTCCGGCGAAATCGCCAGTGCCGAAATGGTCTCGCCGTGTCCTTTCAGTGTCCGGTTCAGCGCGAAGGTCTTCGCGTCCCAGATGTAAACCGTCTCGTCCAATCCCGCCAGAATCAACTGCTTCCCATCCGGCGTGAACTCCCCGGCGAACATGGCGCCCGTCAGGTCCTCCACTTTCTTGACCATTTCTCCGGATTTCGTCTTCCAGACACGAACGTCATTGTCGTAGTTCGCGCTGACAAGCGTTTCACCATCCGGCGAAAAAACCAGTTCCGACGCACCGCCAATTCCGTCTACCAGCACTTGCCGCTGCTTTCCGGTCTCCATGTTCCATATCCGTACCGAACGCTCATCCGGACTGGCCGTGGCAAGTTGCTTGCGGTCTGCTGAGATGGCAGTTCGTCTGGTGGGCGCGCCGTTCAACAACTGCATTTGCCGGTCTGCGGAAAGATCCCAGACCCGAACCGTACTCGTCTTCGAGTCGCGTTCCGCATAAACATCGGGGGCGATCAGAAATGTCCCCGCCGGTACCGTCTTGTCTTTCAGCAGCTTTCCCGAACTGACGTCCCACGTGCGGATGTGGTTGTCCCGGCAACTGCTGCTGACGGTCTTCCCGTCGGCCGAGAAATAGACCGAGTTCGGCACTCCATCCGAAATCAGGCTCCGGTCCGCCGCAGCGCTGATTCCGGCAGCAGCCAGGACCGCAAGAACACATAGGGTTCGCATTCTGGGCTCAGGCCTTTTGGAGAATAATGTCAAACGTGATCTCAGCATGCGGCGGTTGTTCGGGACCGGCACCGCCTTCGAATAACTTCACAGGCATGATCAGTTCCTTATGGTCTGCGATGTTCTTCTTGTGCCAGTTCTTTTCGATATCACCTTCAAAGAACGGATCGGTCGCGAAATATGCCTGCGTGATTAGCGTCTTATGCCCGGGAGCTGTGATCAGGTAGTGAATGTGCTGCGCGGGACGGTCCGCGTAGTGTCCTGGCATTACCGTGTCGACCACATAATCGCCTTTGGCGTCCGGCGAGATCTTGGTGCGGTACCGGTAGCCCCGCGTGTCATACCGGCCGCCGTGATCGGCATGCCAGAAGTCCACTTTTGCGCCTTCCACCAGCTGCCCCTTGGTGTTGAGCACTCGTCCGGATACTTTCAGCGGAAAGCCCGGGTCTCCCGGAGCCCTCAGCACGCGCTGGTCCGGGGCGCCCTTGCGAAAAAAGGGGCCAAGCACCTCGGGCACCGTCGGTTTCCGCCCCTCGGCTTCTGCTTTTTGCCAGAAAGCCAGTAGCTGAGTCTGCGACAAAGTGGTGACGACACCGGCCGCGAGAACCCCGCGGGAAATACACAATTCCAGCATCTGACGGCGATTCGGTTTAAGCGGCGGTTTCATCTTCGTCCCTCTTGCGGTAGCAGTACATATCTTACCTATGCTACCCCTGAGGGACAATCGGCCGCGGGCGCTACCTACTTGATCCAGATATCGCGAAAGGCAATGGGCGAGTTCGGGTAGGATTGGATGCCGATGAATCCGGCCGGTAGTCCATTCACCTTGGCGGCGCCGCGCTGCGCATCCGCGTTATCGAACGTCGTGGTCAACTGTGAGACACCGGTCTCGGTATCGGTGAGTGTGACTTCATAGTGATCGCCGGTGGCTACGATGTCGTACTGCATCCATACACCGGCGCGCGTCAAAGGCCCTGGCGTGTATTGCTGAACGGTCACGTCGTGACCGCCGGTGTGGATGATCAGGTCACCGGCCGGGATCTTGTAGATCGCTCCCGTGCGGTTCTTGAACAAGCCGTCCGGTTCCGGCCGGCGTCCGTAGTAGTCCTTGTTGATGTCCCCGCGGGCATTATCGTCAATCTGAACCTCAAATCCCGAGAAGACCGCGCTCCAAGCGGGGTTCGCCGCCACCGGAGCGCCATCGGCATCGGCGCGCTGCCTCAGCGCAACCGGCAGTTTCTGCATCGGATCAAGAAAGCGGACGAAGACGCCGCTATTGCAATTGGCCGGATCGAACACCCGGAACTGCAACCGTAAGTGGAAATCGGCGAACGCCTGCGGAGCATAATAGAGCAGCGAAAAATCCGCCGAACCAAAACTTGCCAGTTCGCCATTGAGGAATGCGAAGCCCTGGCCGCTATTAGTGCCACCGGCCAGCCGCCACTTCTTGAAAGAGGCCGAGGTGCCATCGAACAGCGCGGTGAAGCCGGAGGCCGCCGCGTTTCGGACAACCGCCCGGGGAAGCACATTCGCTTCCAGCATGTCCGCCGTCCGCCGTGAGAGCGCGACGCCGGTCAGCATGGGATTGGGCGAGCCTAGACTCGGGAACAGCGCCGGAGCGTCCACGTAGCAGTTGGTTGTATCATGAATGCGGCCGAATTCATTGGTAACCGAGGTTGCCGTGTCTCCCATCCACAGCGTGCCCGCGTCGTGGTGCGTGCTACCCTCGGCATCCCGCCGGTCCGCGTAGGGATGTTTGGCTTGCAGGTCGGCCAGCGTGGCGCCCGCCGGCATCGGCACCGTCTTCCCGTCCTTCGTTCCGAGAATCTCGAATGGCTTCTGGTTGGCGAAGATCAGCGCAACCTCGTCGGCCAGCGCATCCATGGCGTCCCATGTCAGTTTGTCGATGTTGGATTCGGCGGTGTTGCTGGTACCGGTTTTCACGTCGGCCAGGGACACTTCGGCGATCGCCCGCGAATTCTCGGTCTTCGTCGGAGACAGCCGCACAAAACTGTCCGGATTCCGCGGCGTCATCTCCCCAATCCCGCGGAGCGTGATCACCACGTGGGTGTCCCCTGCCCGCAGCATGGAATCCACCTGTTCCGTGTCGGGGATCTTCTTGAATAGTTCCCCTTCGGAATCCGCGCCCAATTTGTTCAGCCCGGACGCCGTGATCTGCAGGTGGAACAGGCGGTCCTCACCGGCGATATTGGCCTTTCCTTTCACAAAAAGCGCCGAGGCCTGCAAGGAAGTCTGCGTCGAAGCAGGCAGTGAAGTGAGCGAGGACACCGGCACGCGAATCGTAAGGTTCGAACGCAGATGCGCGATGAGGTTGGTCCCCATGCGCTGCGCCGCCCTCCCTGCCAGTGAAGCCTGGAACGTGTTGATCGCCAGCCGCGTGCTTTCAATGGTCCCCAACGCCACCACGACCGCGCTTTGACTGCCGTTGGACGGGCGCGCCAGCGGGATGAACTTCTCCGCGCCGTCCGTATCCTTGACGCGCACTCCCGTTACCCGCACCCAATTGTCGCTTTGGGTCTCGGTGACAATATCCAGCACTGAGACCTTGGGAACAATCATCAGGCGTTTACGGGCGTCGGCTTCTATGCCGGTTCCGCCAGCCTCGCCGGAGGCGACGCGCGATACCTTGATCAGTTCGGGAACGGCGCTGAATTTATTGACAGGAAACAAACCCGGCTCAGCACGCGACTGGACCGCAAGCGGCGCCTCGAGCTTCAACAGGTTCAGCATATCGACACGCGCCGTGGAATCGGTCGGCCGTAAACCCAGCAATTGACGCAATTGGTCGTCGGAGACCGCCCCGCTGCCGGTCGTGGTGGTAGATCCGCCGCTGGCAGCCCCTGCAGCCTGCGCCAGATCGCCCACGGCTTCCAGCCCCGCGTAGCGCACAGCGGGATGGTCCGGCAAATTGGCTAGTTTGATTGCGTGGGGCACCGCGGTTGACAAAGCCATCCCATCGAACAGCATCCGGCGAAGCGCCGAATGCAAACGGCCATAAACGAAATCGTTGCTATCGGTGGCTCCGATCTGATCGCTCGACTGCCGGAAATATCGATCCTGCAGATCGGCAACCACGGAGCTTGGCCAGTTCTTGAACTCCTGATTCAGCATTTCAGGGGACCAACCTCCCCATGCGAGCGACCGTCCGCCAATCGCGAACAGCAGCCCGGCATAACCAAGTGCCGGATGACTATCCCACGGCACACGAAAATCTGGTGTACCGCCCTGAAACGGCATATTCTGCGCGTGCTCGGGAAGGGCGAACGGGCCGGATTCCAGCACCAGAATCCGCCGGCTATGCGTGTCGTCGTTCAAGAGCAGCCTGGAGGCGATTACGGCCCCGAAGGTCCCTCCGCCGATCACAACGACATCGAATTCGCGCGGACTGCCCGCTACGGTGACTGAGGTACTATCGAGCGCTTCCTGCAAGGTGTTGCAAAGAAAGCGGCCCATATTATCAAGTGTGAAGCTGGTGGTTTCAGCTTGTTGCGGCATAGGGGAACCTCTCTTTTTCTAAAGCGGAAAATTCGTAAGAATCCCGCCAAGAATTTGCCTGGTAGAAGTTTATGCCGGAAATCAACGGTTGTCACGTAAATTATGCGTGACGCACGTTACTCATTCTTAGTAGGAATGGCAGCTTAACATTAATTACTTTCCCTTCATTGCGACAGTTCTTTCACAAGCCGGTATAAGAATGTTTGAGCTTCGTAGAATTCCTTTACGCCGACCCGTTCATCGCGTCCGTGAAAGCGGATGTCGGCCGCATCCAGAAACAGTCCCTGGATGCCGTACGTGGGAATGCCGGCCTCGCGCAGATACTTTCCGTCCGTGCCGCCCATCACCATAATGGGGACCGCAGGTACTCCGGGCCACATCGACTCCGTAATCTGACCGGCCGTCTTCAGCAGATCGTCCCGCAGCGGCGATGCTGGGCCGCCTCCGAATGAGGCGGTCGTGGAAATGGTCACCTGCCCGTCGCCGATCACCTGCTTCAGTTTTTGCTGTACTTCCTCAGCAGTCTGTCCCGGCAGAATGCGGCAATTGACCAATGCGCCGGCCGTTTGCGGAAGCGCGTTCTGCGCATGGCCGCCGTCCAGCATAGTAGCGACGCATGTGGTGCGTAGCGTGGCATTCCAGGCGGCAGACTTCGCGGCAACGCGTTCCGCCGCCACGAGGTCATCTTTGGCAATCGCTTTTAAATCGGTTGCCAGCGGGCCCTTTTCAAGGTCGCCCAACTTTGCGAAATACGAGCGGGTGGTGTCGTTCAGCACGATGGGAAACTTGTACTTCGAAAGCTTTCCCAGCGACGCCGCCAGCCGGTAGATCGCGTTCTCGTCTACTGGCATCGAACTGTGTCCACCCGGATTCTTCACCTCAAAGCGGAACGACTGCATCGCCTTTTCGCTCACCTGGATAGCGTTCAGGATCTTCCGTCCGCCGCGCATCTCTCCCCAACCTCCCTCGTTCAGGCAGAACTCAGCGTCAATCAGATCACGGCGATTCTTCAGCAGGTAGTCGACTCCGTTGAACGGGCCGCCGCCCTCTTCATCGGCGGTCAGCGCGAGGATCAGGTCGCGATTCGGCCGGAATCCTTCCTTCTTGTACTGGAGCAGGTTAGCGACCCAGATAGAGGCCTGTGCTTTGTCGTCGCCGGTTCCGCGCCCATAGAAGAAGCCGTCCTTCTCGGTGAGAACGAAGGGATCGACGGTCCAGTCGGACCGCAGAGCTTCGACGACATCGAGATGGGCCAGCAATAACAGAGGCTTCTTTGCGCCCGTGCCACGGTAGCGCACCACGACGTTCATTTTCTTAGGACTCGCTCCAAGCACCTGAATGTCGGCGTCCGCAAATCCGGCGGCTTTGAAGCGCCGGGCCATCGCCTCGGCGGCGGGAGTAGTCTGTCCAGTCGTGAAACTAGTATTGGTCTCGATCAGTTCCTTATAGATCTCGCGGGCGAGTTTCTGCTGGTCAGCTGGCGGCATGTTCTCCGCAAACAGCGAAACACTAACCAGAAGAAGCGAGAGCGGTTTGAGCATAGCTGCTATTGTAGGGTACTGCTTTTCCTTCTCTTTGCCTTGTCAGCGGCGGCGATGGTGATCGGCGTCAATCTTGGCGTGCAATAATCGTCGCGAAATAAGCCAGTATCGCGTCTGCCAGCGGACCGTGCGGCTGGTCCGCAACAATCTGTTCCGATACTTTCCGGAATCCGTGCTCCCTCGCAATCCCCATTGCCTGCTGAGACTGGATGTAGACGAATTTGCCCGGCGCAACATCCCGGCCCGCGTCAACCTGGAAAACAGTCACCGGCAAATCAGCGCGCGCCGCCGAGGTCGAAAAGCCAGAGTCCATACAGCGGCCGGCATAATTCGTTACCGCGGGCGCAGCCGCCCGCAACGCCTCGGGATGCTGAAAGATCATCGGCCACACGGTGTGCCCGCCAGCCTCCCAACCGGTGAGAAAGTACTTGTCTTCGCCTCCGAAAAGCTTTCGCACATCGGAAACCACGGCGGCGATCCCGTCCCTATCGAACTTGCACCGGTCCTGTTCAATCTGACGCCACACGGCCTCCGAATAATGATAGGTATCGGCTTGCCGATAGTTGGCGCCTCCGTTGGTAGTGACCAGCGGAACAACCAGAAGGAAGGGCATGCTGCCTCGGGCTTTTGCAAACACGCCGAGTGTCCGTTCAAACTCACGATTCGCACTTTCGATTACCACCACAACAGGCCACTTCCGTGCCGGGTTCCAGCCCTGTGGCTTCGAGACGTAATACTGCATCGGGTGATTGGCTGCCGTTCTGAGTTCTTCGGCCCGGCAGGTGGACAAAAGCGCCAGGGCGGCCAGCAGGCGAACCATGCGCTTAGTTCTTGGTCTTGCCCTGGACCTTCCGTACTTCTTCGAAATACCGCTGTACGTACGGCTGGTAGATCAGCGGAATCTCATCGCGATTGGCATCGCTTCCCGCATCGGCGTGCAGCGCCTTCTTCTGCGAATACGCCGTCTTCAACTGCTGCTTGCCGGAGGGCACTTCCACCGTCATCTCGCCCGTCACCTGCGCGGCACGCTTGCCTAGCAGCTCGCTGATCTTCCCCATAGCCGCCAATTGCTCGGCATCCCGCAATTCCTTGTCCCCATCTTGCTTGCCGATCCCGCTCTTGGCATCCTGCTGTCCCGACTTATCGGCATTCTTGTCGCCGGCCTTGCTTTGCGCCGATTGCGACTGATCGCCGGACTCCCCTTCCTGATCGCCCTGCTGATCGGGATTAGGCTGTCCTTCCCCTTGCGACTTGCCCTGCCCCTGCATACCCTTCTGCCCGGCGTCCTGCTTTTGTTTGGCCGCTGAACCCTTATCCTGGTTGGCGGCATTCTGCTGCGAGTCACCAGGCTTGCCGGCCGATTTCAACTTCGAAAGCAGGTTCGCCATCGCATCGCGCATTTTGTCCGCCATGCTGGCGTTATCTCCGGAGGGATTCTTCGAACCCGAAGCCGCGTTTTGTTGCTTGCCCTGCTGGCCAGTCCCCTGCTTATCTGATGTTCCCGCGCCGTTCTCCTGATCACTAGGCTGATCGCTATTTCCAGACTTCGCGTTCTCGGAACCTTCACTGCCCTCAGGCTCGCCCTCTTTCGGCTTACCGTTATCCACGCTTTGCCCCTGTTCATTCGATTCCACCGGAATCTGCCCGTCCGGTGTCGCCAGTGCGCTCACCGGTTTGTCAGTTGCCAGCTTCTGATCCCCGGCGGGAGTGTTCAGGTCTTCCAGGGAGAGGCCCAGTTGCTTCAACTGCTCGTCGAACTGTTCCTGCACCACGCTCTTCTTCACCGAGGCTTCTTTCCGCACAGGGTCAATCGAAAAAGGATTGCTGAAGTGAATGTTGGCAATCGGCGCGCTCATATCCAGGCTGCGCATCAAGCCATAACGAAAAGCGAACAAGCTGGCGGCAACCGCGAACATACCCGCCAGCACGTACGCTGACCGCGACAGATGGATCGGCACCGCATACGTCAGTTCGGTTTCGAGCGCAATGCGATCCGCCTTCTGCTTCTGTAGTTCGACTAACTGCCTGGTGCTGGCCGCATCCAGTTCGTGGAAGTAATATGCCGTCGAGAGCGCGTCGTAGGATCCGATGCGCCGGTCAATTTTCTGCGCCAGCGCGTACGGCGAGGGCGTCATCCGCCGGATCCGCCACGTGCCCACCGCGACCCCGCCCGCAAACAGCAGCACCGGCCAATACCAGTTCAAAATCTGAGTACCCAGCACAAGCAGCAGGATGGCGGCGCCCATCGCGATAGCCGCAGCCAGTGCAGTTTGGTCTATCGCCAGGTTAGCCAGGTATCGCTGGCGTGCTTTCTTGAGAAATGTTTCTAATGCGCCGGATGCGGCCAAAAGTTTATCTTCCTTCGGCCTCGTTACGGAGTCAGCCGAGTTACCCACTTCCATTATCGCCCAACGGCGTATCATCAGGCATGTACCGCCGTACTTATTTGAAACTGGCAGGGTCCATGGCCCTGGGAAGCCTGTCCGCCAAAGCTCAGCAGTCGCCCGCTCCCGCGAACCTCGAAACCCGCCGCGAGCTGTTCGTCGACCGCTATCTAATCGACCGCATGGACGGAACGGATCTCCGTTTACAGAGTCCTATCCAATGCGAACAGGTACTGACCCTCGACCGCCCGTGGGAGGGTGCCTTCTGCGGATACTTCACCGTGATCCACGATGGCGCGGACTTCCATCTGTACTATCGCGGCATTGGCTCAGCCGGCGCGGACGGCCGCGGAGCCGAGTCCACCTGTTACGCGCACTCGACAGACGGCATTCACTGGACGCGGCCTTCATTGGGGCTATTTGAAGTGAACGGGACCAAGGACAACAATGTGATCCTCGCCCATCAGCCGCCTTTCTCTCACAACTTCTGCCCGTTTGTGGATACCAGGCCCGGCGTTCCTGCCGCCGAGCGATTCAAGGCGTTGGGAGGGGTAAAGCAAAGCGGCTTGATGGGCTTTGCTTCAGCCGACGGCGTCCACTGGAAGAGATTGCAGGCGCAACCCGTGCTGCCGCCGGCAACGGCATCTGCCTACGATTCACAGAACCTCGCCTTCTGGTCCGCAGCCGAAAATTGCTACGTCTGCTACTACCGCACCTTCAAGAAGATTGAGGGAATGGGCGGCGTCCGCTGGATCTCCCGCGCCACCAGTCCGGACTTCCGCACCTGGGAAACCGGCCGCGAGATGACATTCGGAGACGCCCCGCCCGAACACCTCTACACCAATCAAACCAGCCCCTACATCCGTGCGCCGCACATTTATGTTTCCATTGCCGCAAGGTTCATGCCCGGGCGGCAGGTGATCAGCAACAGCGAAGCCGTTTCCATCGGCGTACACCCGGATTACTACAAGGACTGCGCCGACGCCGTCGTGTTAACTAGCCGGGGCGGCTTTCAATACGACCGGCAATTTCTGGAGGGATTCCTGCGCCCCGGAGTCGGCCTCGAAAACTGGGTCTCCCGTGACAACTATCCAGCGTTGAACATCGTGCAGACCGGCCCGGCGGAGATGTCGTTCTACGTGAACCGGCACTACGGCCAGCCCAGCGCCCACCTCTCCCGATATAAGCTGCGGCTCGACGGGCTGGCCTCTCTGCATGCGCCCTATAAGGGCGGCGAGATGATTACCAAGCCCCTCATCTTTACAGGAAACCGCCTGGAACTGAACTACGCCACCTCGGCCGCCGGCTTCCTTCGCGCGGAGGTGCAGACCGTCGAGGGGACGCCGCTTCGCGGTTTCGCCCTGGCCGATTGCCGCGAAATCATCGGGGATCGCATCGAACGCGACGTGGAATGGACCGCCGGCAATGACGTGTCGCCGCTCGCCGGAAAGCCGGTGAGGCTGCGCTTCCAGATGAAAGACGCCGACCTGTTCTCCCTACGTTTCCGGACGGCTTAAAACGAATATTTCAATCCAAACTGAACCTGCCGGGAATCGATGTTGGTCGAACTGATCACTCCGTAGCTCACCGTTCCCGGACTCGCCCCCGGCAATCCAAAGATCGGATGGTTCGGTAGATTGAAAAACTCGGTCCGGAATTCCACCACGTGCCGTTCCGTGATGTGGAAATTCTTGATGGCCGAAAAGTCCACGGCGATAGTGCCGGGTCCGATAATGGTATTCCGTCCGGCAGTTCCAAAGCGGAAGTCAGCGCCGGGAAGCCGGTTGACGAACGCATCGGTATTGAAAAAGCGTTTCGGATCCTGTTGTCCGCGCGGTAGGGCTGGGTTGATTCCCGTAGCATCCGGATAGCAACTACCACCGCCATTCTGCACCGCGCCTGAGCCGCAGGTGGGAGTCAACGGAAAACCGTCCTGCAGGGTCACGATAGTGCCGGCTTGCCATCCGCCGAGAATCGTATCCACAACGCGGTTCGCATTCCCAAGTAGAGCCCGCCCCCGGCCGATAGGCAGGTTGTAGAGCAGAGTGCTGGTGAACCGCTTCCGAAAGTCGAACGAGGAAAGCCCTCGCTCCGCCTTCAGGTTGTAGTCGTTCGATGGATTCTGAGAATCGCCGCCCTGCTGACGGACACCGCTTCCATTGTCGATCGACTTTCCGTAACTGAATGCCGTAAGCAGGGTGAAGCCGTGGTTCAAGCGCTGCTGCAACCGCACCTGGAGAGAGTGATAGCTGGAGTGGCCCCCTGTTGCCGTCACCTGGATGCCGCCGTTCAAGATGGGAAACGCGCGGCGGGCGTTGATGTTCCCCGGCCCCGGAGGCGCGTTGTTGTAGACCATGAATCTGCGCAAATGCACGCCGGCCGAGCCGATATAGTTCACTTCCAGAGACATGTCTTGCGTGATCTGACGTTGAACTCCGAGCGACCATTGCGGGACGTAGGAGTTCGGGGCGTGATAATCGTAACCGAGCAGGAACGAAGGCGCTCCAATGAGGGTGAAGATCCGGTCCCAACTGAGATTGGGAATCAGCGTGTTCGCTGTCTCCGCATTGCGAATGGTGAAGGGTGCGTTGCGCGTCACCTCATAGGCGGCACTGGCAATGTCCTGCACGAAGAACAACCCCATACCCGTCCGGATCACCGTCTTGTTATTCAGGCTGTAGGCGATTCCAAGCCGCGGCGCGAAATTGTTATTGTCGGCGCCGTATGCTCCACGTCCAAAGCGGCCGTCGCGGACATAAGGAATGTAAGACGGTAGCGGGTAAGCGGGATTGCCTTGAAACGCGTCGCCCTTGCCCGCGCGGGCAAACACCGGGAACGCCGAGTTGTCCCACTTGAAATCGATGTTGACGATGGCGTCGTATTTGTCCACCCACGGCGTCTGATTCTCGTACCGCAGTCCATAGTTGACGATGAGCTTCGGCGAGATCTTCCAACTGTCCTGGAAATACAGGCCGGTATAGATGTTGCGGTAATTCGCAATCGGAGCGCCGATCTGCCCCTCGGTGCCGCTGAAGTATCCAAGCAGATAATCAGCGACGTTATTAGCTGGAATCGTAGTGCCCGCCACACCATTGGTCGTGTACTGGCCATTCTCAGTGAATCGCCCGCGCGTCACAGTCCCGCTGATCACGTTGTAACGGGTGCGGTTGAAGTCGCCGCCGAACTTGAAGGAATGCTTGCCGCGCGACCAGGAAAAGTTATCCGTCCACTGGAAGATCGTGTCCCATGTATTGAAAGGAACATCGGACGATTCGCCAATGTTCGAAACACCGCCCCCCAGGTTGACGTTCGGCGTGCCCCAGTACAGAGGGTTGTCCGTGGGCAGGCCCTTGATCCCCAGATTCGCGACCACGTTTTCCTTCCCCGCCCTTCCCGCCTGATTCGCATTCTCCAGACGGCTGATCCCGAAACGGAAATCGTTCACTTTGTTGGAACCCAAAACCCATGTGTGGCCCAACATTCCCTGGTGAACCTGCGACTGCGTGTTGGTTCCCTGTTGCGGCAGGTTGATGGGATTGTATTGAGTCTCACCGGAGTGCGCATAGCGGAACATGAAGCTGGAGTTGGCCGACTGCACATAATCCACGCGGCTGTTCTGTTGATCGTAATTCGTGGGACGCCCCTCGGTATTGAGGTAGTTGTTCGCGGAGAGGGTGCTCTGACTGCCAACATTGGCAAGAGGCGAATACTTCTGCAGATACGTTTGTGAAATACCATTGATCCGGTTAGCGGGAATCCGGTTGTTGGGAAAGGGCGCGACTGATGCAACCGACAGTCCATTCGCCGAAAGCACCCGCGTACTAGGATCGTAAATCGTCCCAGTGACGCCGGAGAAATCACCCGTGACCCACGGCCCGGGAACCACCGTAGCCGGCAGCGTCAGCGCCTTGCGCTCCCGCAGGCCCTCATAGTTGACCGCAAAAAACAGCTTGTCCTTGCCGTGAATCACCTTGGGGATGACGATGGGTCCACCAAGAGTGAATCCAAACTGATTCCGCTTGAATGGAGGAATCGGCTTGCTGCCGCTATCGAAGAAGTTCTTGGCGTCCAGCGCCGAGTTACGCAGGAACTCAAATGCCGTTCCGTGCAGCGCATTGCTGCCGCTTCTTGTCGTCACGTTGATCTGCGCCATGTTGTGCCCGTATTCGGCGGGAACGATGCCCGTCTCCACCTTGAATTCCTGCAACGCGTCGAGCGATGGCAGAAACAGGTAGCTGTTAAAGCTCGGATCTGTATTCTCGATTCCATCCAGCGTGTAATGGTTGAAGAAGATGCGCTGGCCGCTGGCGCTGAGGTTGAACTGGCTGCGGGTGCCGCCCTGCCGCGTGACTCCCACGGCGGAGGGTTGCCCGTTCGTACTGGTTCCCGGCGTCAGCGCGGCCAGTTGCAGGTAATTGCGTCCGTTCAGAGGCAATTCCAGAATGCGCCGGTTTTCGATCACGGTACCCACCGAAGTACTCTCGGTGTCGAGCACGGGCACACCGCCCTTCACTTCGACAACGTCGGCCACGTTCCCCACTGCCAGCGTGATATCGATGCGGGCCACTTGGGCCACCTGCAGTACGATATCGTTGCGGACCTGCGCGTTGAAGCCGGACATCTCTACTTTTAACGTGTAGTCGCCGGGTAGCAGTGCCGGCAGTCCATAGAGTCCTTCGTTGTTACTTCGCACCACGCGCTGTGTGTTGGTGGAAGTGTGGGTCAATGTGACCATGGCACCGGCAATCACCGCGCCGCTGCTGTCGGCCACCGTGCCGGTGATTTCGCCTGTCGGACCTTGGCCAAGCAGGACGGCGCTACTGAGCGCAATGAGAGCTACATATTGGAAGCGACACAACGACATGGGGTTCCTCCCGCCTTAGGGCTGGAGAGAATGCTATCACGGTCAAACCGTCTTCGTTTGACCACCGTCCATGTCGATCAACGATCCCTGCAGCCACCGCCCATCGGGGCCCACGACGAAGGAGACAAGTCCGGCAATGTCCCCAGTCTCGCCGATGCGCGTGATGTTCGCGGTCCGCACCAGATCCTCGGCCGTGGCCGCATCTGCCGCCAGCCGCCGCACCAGCCGCTCCGTCCGCACGGCGCCAGGATTGATGGCGTTCACCTGAACGCCATCGCGGACACCAAGGTCCGCCAGCGCTTTCGTAAAAGACAAAAGGGCAGCGTTCACAGACCCGCCGATGGTGAATTGCGGCCCCGGCGTGCGCCCGCCCACACCGGAAATATTCACCACTGAGCCGGCCTGCTTCTTCAGTTCCGGCCACGCAGCACGGGTGAGCCGGACCGCGCCGAAGAACTTCAGCGCAAATCCATCCGCCCATTCTTCATCGGTGAGACGCTCGAAGTCCCCACGCTTGGTCGCGCCCGCATTGTTGACCACAACATCGATACGGCCAAACGCCTGCAGCGCATTCTCCGCCAACCGCGCGGGCGATTCCGGCAGGCGCAAGTCCAACGCTACACTGGATGCGCTTCCGCCACCGCTCTCGATTTCGCGGACCGCCTCCTCCAGTAGTTTCTGATCCCGAGCGCAAAGCACAACCTGGAATCCATCGCGCGCAAGCCGCAGAGCGATGGCTCGGCCAATTCCCCGGTTCGCGCCGGTCACAATCGCGGTCTTCGCCGCGTCACCCGTCACGGCGTTTAGTAGCCCTTCTGCTTATCGACGACGTTGATCAGCGGCTCTCCGGCAACGAAGCGCTTGATATTCTCCCGCGCTGTCCCCGCCATATTCGCGAAATCAACATCCGACCGCCCAGCCACATGTGGCGTAATGATCGCGTTGCTGAACTTCCAGAGTGGGTGGCCCTTGGGGAGTGGTTCGGGGTCGGTCACATCGACGCCCGCCCCAGCCAGCCGCTTCGAATCCAGAGCCTTCACCAGCCCGTCGATATCGTACAATCCACCGCGGCTCACCGCAATGAAGTACGCATTCTGCTTCATCAGCTCAAACTGCTTGCGCCCGATCATCCGATGGCTCTGCTCGGTATGCGGCGCCGATACAAAAACAACATCCGCCAATGGCAGCACCTCATCCAACTGGTCCGGCTTCACATAACGCTTCACGATAGGCGACGAGGCGTAGTCTTGTGGATCCACCCCAATCACGTTCATCCCGAACCCCCACGCCCTGGTCGCAATATTGAAACCGGCGCCGCCCACGCCAATCACTACCGCCGTCTTGTCCTTCAGCACGACGATGCCCGCACTATTGCCCTGCCAGACTTCCTTCTCCTTGTTCGCCGCAAAGCGCGGCAACTGCCGTGTCAGATTCAGCAGCATGGCAAACGCATGATCGGCCAGTTCGGGTCCTTCCACAATGCGGTTGTTGGTGAGGATAATATTGCTGTCCCGCAGAATGTTATTGCCAGACAGGAACAGGAAGCCTTCCACGCCCGCGCCCCACGATTGCACCCAGCGCAGCTTCTTCGCGCCCTTCATCTCGTCGGCCTTCAACGGTCCGCCAACGTAGGCATCGGCGTCGGCTATCTCCTTGCCAAGGTCCGACCCGGAAGCAGCCACCAGCCGCACCTGCGAAGGCAGCGGCCCGGCTCCTTGTATCGCCTGCAGCACAGCCGGATTCTGCACCACAACCTTCACCGTCTGCGCGTTCAGCGAAAGCGCCAGTACCCCGCACAATATTGAAATTCGACGCATATTCTCCTCTTACGAAAGTTTGAAACGGCACACGACGCCGACATCGTCGCAGTACCACATGTATCCCTGCCAGATGGTCATGCCATGCGGCAAGGGATCGCTGTCGGCCAGTTGAATCTTCTCCACCATCTCACCTGTCTCCGGGTCATGCTTGAAGAAGGCGTTCAGATTCGAGTCCGCGGCCC
Organism: Bryobacteraceae bacterium; assembly: GCA_040002435.1. Classification (GTDB taxonomy): domain Bacteria; phylum Acidobacteriota; class Terriglobia; order Bryobacterales; family Bryobacteraceae; genus JANXXV01. The sequence goes on along the minus strand of JBDUEM010000059.1, from coordinate 15,126 downwards.
AGAGGTACTTCCCTTCCCATCCGATGCCGTGTGGACGATTGCCTGCTGTAGGAAACTTGGTCTCCACCGTCCAGGTTTTCGGATCCATTTTATAAATCTCACGCGAAGGGGGCACCGCAAACCACAGCTTGCCGTCACGCCACTCCTGTCCGTGCGCGCCTGTCCCCAGCGCCTTCGACCCAAGCACCTCGCCCGCCTGAAATCCACCCACCTGAGCAGGTGCCGGCGCGGGCGCGGGCGCCTTCGGCTTTGGCCGGGACTGCAACAACGGACTGCTGCGCCCAGGCGCGTCGCCCAGCATCTTGTAAATCACGCCCGCCCCAGGGGTGAAGTGCCGCTCCAGCGCCTTGCCTGTGGTGGCGCTCACGCGCACAATCTCCCGGCTGTAAGTGGAGCCGATCCAAAGCGCCTCGCCGTCAAACGTAATGCCGCTCGATTTCTCGGTCTCCGTCTCGAACCCTCGCAGCACCTTGCCTTTGTCGTAATCCACCAGGTACGCCTTGTTGCCGGCGCCTTGATCCATAATCCAAATGCCGTCCTTGGTAGCCTGCAACCCATTCGGCTGCGGACCCGGAGAATCGAAGACGGTTTCCACCTTCCCCACTTTGCGCACCCGTATCCGTGCGGTATCGATGCGCGGCGCCGCCACCGCCGAGGCCGCGGCAGCAGCCGCAAATGCGAACAGTTCTCTGCGTTTCATGGTGATTCCTCTCCAGCAGAGTCATGATATATCAACCACGTCGGCGGTGGCAGTAAATGAGCATACGGGCAGTGACTGCCTATCCGGCGTTCGATGCGACTACTGTATGAAACATTGGTAAAGGAGACGGATGATGACGAAACGTAAGGTGCCCCGCCTGACCGAACAGGCAGAAGCAACCTGGTGGGACCGGAAGCGGGTCGAACTCGACAAAGACTTCATCAAGGCCGCCCAGAAGGGCCGCGTGAAACGTTTGGACTCGGCTGCGTTGCGGGCTCGAGTGGCTGCCGGCACCAAGGTCATCTCGCTGAGGATGTTGGAGGACGATTTAGCATTGGCACGCGAACAAGCGGCGGCAAAGGGTTTACCCTACCAGACATTCCTGAAATCGCTCATACACGAAGCGCTTCGACGGACGGATTGAGAATACAGCTTCGCCCAAGCCACGGTACGCTCCGCGGTTCACTTGGATGCCAACGGAATCGTCGTTACTCGATAGAACGCTCACAACATGCCCACTTGACACCGCGAATTATTAGAATCACAATGTGCTAGTAATCATGCTGGAAGAGTTCAAATATCCGACGGCGAAGCGTGATCAGGAAGTAAGTCGTGTCAGTCGTTGCGTAACCGGTACAACTGACCGCCCCGGAGCCGCAACGTGATGCCCTTGCAGTGGAGATTCCTCGCCGTGTTGGCCCGCCTTCTCGAACCCCGCGACCGCGAAGTAGCACTTGGCGATGTGGCCGAAACGGGCGAGAGCTTTTTTGCCGCACTATGCGAATTGCTGGGTCTGATCGTTCGCCGGCAGGCTGAGTTATGGATGTCTTGGGGCCCGTGGCTGGCCCTCTTGGGAGTCAGTTGCCTTGCAGGCGTAACGTTGAGTCGCATCGCATTCCGTTTCAACGTTGACCTGGGACAACAACTGCACGCCTACCAAAAATACGGGGTGCGATTCGAGACAGGACTGACCGCCGGCCAAGACTACGGCTACCTGGTATGCTTGGCGGCGGCGTTGCTGGTTTGGTCATGGACTTGCGGATTCGTGCTGGGCTCGCTTTCCGGTCGCGCCGTCTGGCTTACATGGTTAGCGTTCTACGTCATGGTTCTGGATTCAGCATGGCTGCGATTCGTCCTCGCAGGGAATATCATTCTGCGTCACCCGCAACCTCTGCGGCTATTAATATCCGCCACACTTCCGCTCAGCATTGCAGCGCTTCTTTTCGCATTTCCGGCTCTCTTGGGAACCTATATGGGAGTCTATCGGCGCGTGCTGTCGGTGCGGGACGCATACCTGTTGGGTTCCGCGATGACGATAGTCACGATTCTCGCGACGTGGACCAGCAGCTGGTATGAGAACGCACACAAAGTGTGGAGCGGCGGCGCATGGCCCGGAATTTCGTGGCCACTGCAGCTGCTGCCATTTTTGGTAGTAGGTTGGCCGGCGGGCTACCTGCTCGCTGCTGCACACCGGCAACGAACTGCGAAGTTCCGCTGAGAACACAACCCGGACATCACCGGAAGTTGGAACCCTCTTGGCCTCTCGAGTTCGCGCCCTGGTGCGACGTGATATTCCAAGGATGCGAGCTCCGCGGGGAGCCGCTCCCCCACCCGCAACAGGCGCCCAGCGATGCCTTTATTCCGGTGCCCGCAGCTTACCGCGATCTTGGCAATGCGGCAATAGGTGACTTCCCGCTGCATACGTCCGGCGAATGTTCAAGGCCCGCGTCTAGCCAGGGCCGCTTCGCAGAGTAAACCATGGCGCGGCCGTGCGTGCAGCTATAGCTGGTTCCTGGCGCAGAAGCCCTCAGCAGAAGCACTCAAGGGTATGCCCGGTGTTGGCGAATGTGGTGTTGCCCCTGGCACTCTAGTCAAGTTTGTTAGCGCCGCGCTGGCGATTCGACACGGCTATCTCAAGGCAAGCGAAGCCGCAGTTCAACCCCGACAAGCGGGTGCCAATCAATAGATCACCGGAAAGCGAAGCCAGGGTTGTGCAGTAAAGACCATCATTAGATTGAAACTAAAGCGGCCGACCGTAGTCCAGTGCATTGAGAACTGCGAGCGTGGCAAAAGCGGACTCATCACGCCCGCATGGGAGATGAGAATGCTTCTTCCGACGCCATGCGCAACTGCAGTCAATAAGTGAGGACAAAATGGCTGAGAAGAAGACCGTGAAAGATTTGCTGGCCGACGAGATCAAAGATCTCTATTCCGCTGAGAAGCAGCTACTGAAAGCCATCCCCAAGATGGCCAAGGGCTCAAACAATCCGGCCCTCCAGACCGCATTCAAGGATCATCTGAAGGAAACAGAAGGTCAGGTCGCACGATTGGAACAAGTCGCTCAATTGCTGGAAATTAAACCGACCGGTAAGAAATGCATGGGCATGGAAGGCGTCATCAAGGAAGGAGCCGAGGCTCTCGAAGAAGAAGGCGAACAGTCAATCCTCGACCTTGGGATTATTGGCGCCGGCAGCCGGGTAGAGCACTACGAGATGGCAGGATACATGACCGCCATTGGCCTGGCCTCGAAGATGAACGCGGCCGAAGTGGTTGCTCTTTTAAGGCAATCTCTCGCAGAGGAACAGGGAGCGGAAAAGAAGCTCAGGGCTATCGCTGGCACACTGCTCAAAACAGCGGCGTAACCAGGTCGTGGGCCGGGCTGCAAAATGCAGGCGAACCGGCCCATATCCTTTTTCAGCTTGGATCCATCTCCGAAAGCACTCTTCATTTGTCCCTGTTTCAATATGTCTTACAAAACGATTTGGTCTCTGCTCAAGCAAACATTTTCTGCATGGAATGAGCATGAAGCTCCGCGCTTGGGCGCGGCCCTCGCCTTTTACACCATCCTGTCACTGGCGCCTTTAGTCATTCTGGTGATCGCCATCCTGGCATTAGTTTACGGACATTCCACAGCCCAGAATCAATTACTCGGCCAAGTCGAAAGCACCATCGGACAGCAAGGAGCAGAAGCGGTAAAAGGGATGATCGAGCACGCCCAGGAACCCGCGTCCGGCACATTAGCGTCTATCATCGGCGTCATCACATTGCTCTTTGGAGCTTCTGGAGTCTTCGGGGAACTGCGCGCCGCTCTAAATAAGATGTGGGACGTTAAGGCCCGCAGTGAGGGTGGCTTATGGGCTACCATCCGGCAGCGCTTCTTTAGTTTCGGCATGGTCCTGGCGGTTGGATTCCTTCTCCTGGTCTCGTTGGTGATCAGCGCCGGCCTGGCAATGATGGGCAAGTTCTTCGGAGGCTTTCTGCCCGTGCCTGAGTTTGTTCTGAACACAATCAATTTTGTCGTTTCACTGGCGGGAATCGCGGTATTATTCGCGCTGATCTTTCGGTATGTGCCGGATGCAAGGATCGCGTGGAAACAGATTTGGATCGGAGCAACTTTTACGGCCTTGTTCTTCGCCCTTGGAAAAGTCCTCATTGGGCTTTATCTCGGAAAAGCTGCCGTGGGTTCGGCCTATGGCGCTGCCGGATCCCTCGTAGTAGTCGTTGTGTGGATTTACTATTCGTCGATGATTTTCCTTTTTGGAGCTGAACTTACACATGTGCTGGTGCTCCATGAGGAGGGATCGAATGCACCAATCTCTACCTAGCCTCGTCTTCTGCCGATTCGCGTAAGGTCATCTACGCCTATTTACCGCGTCACCTCGCGAACTCTCTTCACCGCTACAGCCGTTGAGGACGCCGCAACAATCAGGCATCTTCCGTGAAGACACCCGAGAGAGCTTTTGGAACGCCCCTTAATTTCCATCGATCGCTTCTACAATCCCGGTTATTCGCGCCCCGAGCGATAGTAGCGGCGAATGGATAAACCCTCGAAAAAGCCGTCTCTCATTTATATTTAGAGGGATTGTTTTTGAAACCGGTCCGCCCTATAATCCGCTCATGAAGATTGCCCTCGGCTTCCTTCTGATTATTGGGGCGAACGCGAGTGCCCAATCCTCCGAGGCGGACAAAGCCGACCGGAACAAACTGCATTCCATTCTCCTGGCGCTGAAGTCCGCCAAAGCCGCCAGACCAGTGCTCGCTAAGCAACTCGCTGATGAAATGATGGCGCTAGCGGTGGACCGGACGTAAACCGTCGCCTGCCACCGTTTCGCAGTTCTCAGATTCACTCACTGACGCCGTGTTCGGGAAGAACCTCGGCAGCGCACAGGTAAATGCCATGCAAACATCCATCACCGACCTGATGCGAGCGAAGACCGCGACGTTCGATTCCGCAGCCCGCCTCAGGGAAACCCTGGAACTCATCCGTATTGATCCGGCCAAAACGCAACCGATTATTCGGCGGTTCGTGGCCATTGGAGTGGAGATTCGAGGCCCGGACGACCTTCCGGCTTCGCGCTTTGAGTAAGCCGGGAAGGTCAGTCACATTTATTTTTGACCTTTAGTCCTCACAAACGAAATACACTTACGAAAACTGGAATTCCGCTCGAAAGCTGCACGGCTATGCTGGCTAATGGAAAGAGTGTCCAGCTTCGGTCACATCCGGTCTTTGAAAATTGAATAACCGTGCGCGCCAAAATCGCACGAACGAACCCAAATAGCCCGATTGGCTTCGTTTCGCAGAAAACCCGGCGCGCGCAAATTCGCACGAACGAACCCAAATCGCATGATCGATTCCGGCGTCAAATTCCGCCACTACAGGCGGACAGACAAACATGATAGACGAAAACATAATCCCCGTGAATTACATCTCGCAGCCAGACGAGCAGACCTGCTGGTATGCCTCTTACAAAATGATGCTCGATTATCAGAGCATGGGGGCATGGAACGCCAGGGCCGACCACCTTCCCAACATGTCCCTGATGCGCGAAAGGGGCATTCTCGACTCCGAGTTGGCTCCCTGCCGCAACCATTTGGGCCTCAGCTCTACTACCTATAAATCCTTCCTCACCGCCGGAGGCGTGGCCGACGCGATCGACCGATACGGTCCGGTTTGGTGCTCGGGTTTCTGGGCCGAGGGCCACAAACACATCGTGGTTCTGTGTGGTGTGCGGGAAGGCTACATTTCCGCTCCCGAAGTCTACGTGAACGATCCGCGCCGCGCCCTGCACGGGGCGGCGTCCAAGGGCACCTGGTGGTCGTTCGAGAAGTTCGTCAAGAATCTCAACAAGGTCCCTTACGCCTTCCAGCACTGGGCCTGAATCACCAGGCATCGCGATTGGAAATCCGGACGCGAAAGACAGGCTTCTCGCGTTCGGACGCCTCCATCTCATAAGCCTGATCCGTCTTCCCCGGGTCGTAGTCGCGCCACAGCCAGATCAGCGAATCGGGCAGATCCATGGCGGCCTGCGCATTGGCATGCATGCCTTCCCCAAACCGGAAATGAAAGTCGTACCCGCGCAGCTTTAGCGAATTCGCCAGTTGGATATTCTGCAGCGGCCAACTGCCACTGGCGGCTTCCTGGTCGTCGGCGCCGTCCGACATCCAAACCCGGATATTCCGCTTCGGCTCGCGGCGCACCTTAAACGGATAGATGTTGCCGCCGTCCAGCTTCTCCTCGGGATGCCACTGCAGGGCCGTATAACTGCCGATCCCCGACAACACGCGGCTGAACCGCTCCGGGAAATACATGGCGACGTTCAAAGCGCAAATGCCACCGGACGAGAGACCGCCGATGGCCCGTGAATAGGCGTCGCCGCGAATCTTGTACGACTTCTCCACTTCAGGCAGCACCTCTTCCATCAGGAAACGTCCGTACCGGTCAGACACCGTATCGTATTGAAGGCTGCGCTTACGCGTCTTGTCTCCGGGCGCGATCATCACGTGGATCATCGGCGGAATCAGTTTGCGCTGCACCAGGTTCTCGGTTACCGTGAACAGCCGGAATGCGAACAGGTCGCCGCGCGCCAGATTTTGCCCGTCCTGCCAGACCATCAAAGCCGCGCCGCGAGCCGCATCGTATCCCGGCGAAACGTAGACCCAATACTCCACCGGCATGTCCGGATAGATTTTGCTCGCCAGCGTCTTCTTCTCCGATAGCATGCCTCGCGCGACCCCGGCTTGCGGGTACGAATCCATTCCATACCCGGGAACGTCGTAGCTGTAGAGCGCGGGAAGCGGCTTGCCGTCGGCGTAGAAATGATAGTTGTGGGTAACACCTGTCCGCAGCCGTGTCAGCCGGTACCAGTAATTGGAATCCGCCACTCGCGCCATCGGCAGCGGCGGCTGCTTATCCACGGAGACCGACGGAACGGCATCGGACTCAATGACGAACAGGAAATCCTGCCCCCACACCGCCGCCGCTCCGCGCTCCTTGAGATCGAAGAGGGTTTCGGGGATCAGCGTCTTCAGCGCGGGTGAGTGGATGCGCGCCGCATCGATCAACGCCCGCAGGGGATTCGTCTGCCCGTAGACCGCCGGCACCGCAAGAAGCAACAGCGCAAAAATCTTCATGGGTCACCTGAATAGCAGCGGCACAAATTCACCCAGGCAGAGCCGCCAGACGGTAAATGTGTGCGCGCCTTCGGTCTCGCGGAACGTATTCTGGATCTTATGCGCGGTCAGCATCTCGGAAAACTTCTGCGCCCTCGGGAACACAGGGTCCTGCTTCCCGCAGCCGATCCAGATGGTTTTCAGCCGCGCGTTTGTGGTCTTCGCATCGTTCAACACAGCGGCGAAGCGAGTCTCGAAATCGGCGGATGGCGCGGAGCTGAACACGCCCACGGCGCTGAAAAGGTCGGTGTGGCCGAAGCCGATATGAATGCTCTGGCTGCCACCCATGGAGAGGCCGGCGATGGCGCGCATGTTGCTACCCGGCGCAACACGGTACTTCGATTCGACAAGCGGCATCACGTCGTCGAAAATGTATTGCTCGTAGAGCGTGGTGTTCTTGGCCTGCACCTCGCGCGGCGCGCCGAACGGCACGGCATGCCCGAATGGCATCACCACAATCATGGGGACAGCCTTCTTCCCGGCGATTAAATTGTCGAGGACGAAGTTCGCACCTCCCACCGTGGTCCAACCGGCGGCGGTGTCGTTCGATCCGTGAAACAGGTACAGCACGGGGTAGCGGCGGCCTGACTCCTTTGCGTAACCCGGCGGAGTGTAAATCCAGATGGCCCGTGTTTCCCCGTTCAGGGCTTTCGACTTCTCCCAGTTGATCTCTACAGCGCCATGCGGCACATCGCGGGCCTCTGGTAGCGCGGGAGGATCGGAAGGCACTTCCAGCAGACTGGCCGATGTACGGGCGCGGAGCTTGATCTTGGGATTTACCGGATCGGCGATGGTCATGCCGTCCACGGTGAACGAATAGATATATGTGCTGGGCGCAAGCGGGCCCAGTGTGACGCTCCATATGCCGCCATCGTCCTTGGTCATCTTCTCTGACGTGCCGATCTTCATCCAGTCGCCAAAGAAGCTCACATCGGAAGCCTTGGGAGCCCGCAGGCGGAAAGTAACGCGATGGTCCGGCATGACCTCGGGAGACACCAAGGTATCGGGTGGCTGAGCGGCAGTTCCCGCAACGAACAGGGCCGCAAGAAAGATAAGTCTAAGTTTCGCCATGGTGGTCAATGGCCAACATCATATGTGTTTGCCAGATGCCGATCAACTTCCACCATGCGAAATCGACCCGAGGCAACTATTCCCCAATCTATTTCGGGGTATTTTCATCCTGGATTACTTATGTGATACTCGTATTTCTTCCACTTAACTGGGAATTCTTATGCGCCTATCGGCGGCCGTGTTGTCGGCCCTTCTCATAACGGGTCCGATCGCAGCGTCGCCGCTGTTTGTCGTCAGCGATCTCGGCAGTCTCGGCGGAGCTAAGAGTTCGGCTTACAACATCAACAGCCTGGGTGCAGTGGTAGGCACAGCGGCGGCGCCCTCCGGTGCCGGCAGCGCGTTCGTCTCTCAGGGCGGCTCCATGTCGGCTCTGCCCACAGTGCAAGGCGCCAGCAGCCAGGCCAACAGCATCAATCATTCCGGTACAGTGGCCGGCACGGTGTACACATTGTCGGGAGCGCAGGCAACGGTCTGGGCCGGCGGACTGTTCAGCAATTTGGGAACACTCGGAGGCGTAGACAGCTACGCGCTGGCGATTAACGATGCGGGCTCGGTGGCCGGAAGCGCGACACTCAGTTCCGGTGACGCACACGCGTTTCTGGCGACCAACGGTGGGTTGACGGACCTGGGAACTCTCGGAAACAGCTCGTGGAGCGCCGCTTATGGCGTCAATAACTACAGTCAGGTCACTGGCTATTCCTCCACGTCAGATGGCGGATTCCGCGCCTTCCGCTGGGATGCGAATGCGGGAATGATCGACATCGGGACACTCGGTGGAAGCAGCTACGGCATGGCTCTCAACGATGCCGGCGATGTGGTGGGTGCTTCGGCTTCCCCGCAAGGGTCTCTCCATGCCTTCCTCTGGACGGGCGGCATCATGCAAGACCTGGGAACTCTGGGAGGACGTTCGAGTTCGGCATACGGAATCAACTCCTCCGGATTTATCGTCGGCAATTCTTATGTACCCGATTCGGAAAGCACCCATGCGTTTCTTTGGATGGGGGCAGGGCTTCTGGACCTGAACTCATTCCTGCCCATTGACTCCGGATGGGTTTTGAACGAGGCGTATGGTATCAATGACCGCGGACAGATTGCGGGCAGCGGAACCTATCAGGGACAGACGCGAGCTTTCCGGCTGGACCCGCTGGGCAGCAATTTCGCCGCCGCGGTAATCATTCCCGAGCCCGGAACGCTCGCCCTGCTAGGGGCTGGAGCGGCAGTGCTGGCCTTTAGAAAGCGCCCGTCTTAACAGGACCGAGCAACTCCGCAAGCAACTCGGTTTGCGGGTAGGGATGGCCGGGATAACGGCGAAACCCCTCCCCGTAGGTAATATGGGCTTGCCTGCCCCGCTCGCGAGTCCAATTCTCCATCGATTCCAGATAGTCGTCCATCCCGTGATGTTCCTTCAGCCAAAGCCGCTGGCTTTCGTGGCACGCGAGCATCTTCATCTTCTGTTCGAAGGTCGCGCTCACGTCCACAGTGAAGTCCGGCCGGATCGGCTGGCCTTCGCGGTCCAGTCCTTCAATGGAGTCCATAAAGTAAAGGTGAGGAATAGCCGGAAGCGGCGCGGCCGTGCCGGAGCCGTAGTTCGGCGCAGGCGCTGCAAAGCAGGCGTCGCGGACCAGGACGCTGGTGGCTTCATGGTCGCAATGGTAATCGGCCGGAGACGCAGTGATCACAATGTGCGGCTGCGTCAGCCGCAGGATCTCCGTCGTTTTGCGGCGGCCCGCATCATCGTTGAAAATTGCCATGTCGCGGAACTCGGCGCAAACGTAAGCTGCGCCGATCAGCGCGGCTGCATTGCCTGCTTCCACGCGCCGGATGGCCGCGATCTCTTCCGGCGAGTGATGCTTTGATCCGCAATCGCCGGGAGTCATGCTCACAATGGTCACTTCGTGCCCCGCGGCGGAAAGCAGCGCAAGAGTGCCGCCGGCCAGGATCTCAACGTCGTCAGGATGGGCGTGGATAGCGAGAACTCGCATTCACAACTAGTGTAAGGGAGTGCCGGCAGTCACCGGAGCAGCGGGAGTCAACACTTCGCGAACCTTCTTCAATACCTCATCGAGGCTGAAAGGTTTGGCGAGAAAAGCGTTGTTGTGCTCGGCGTGGCGGAAATACTCAATCGCGTTATCGGTGTAGCCGGAGATGTAGAGGACGCGGGCGTTCGGAATGCGTCGGCGTAGCCGGTCCACCAGTTCCGGGCCTTTCAATCCGGGCATGACTACGTCGGTGAGGACAAGGTGAACTGGCCCCTGATAGGATTCGCAGATACTCAGCGCTTCCGCGCCGCAGGAGGCTTCCAGAACGCGATAACCGTGCTGCGCAAGGACGTTTCGTACCAGCAGCCGGACGGCCGCTTCATCTTCCACCAGCAGGATGGTTTCGGTGCCACCGGTGAAAGCCGCCACCGTGATTTCCGGTTCCAGAACAACAACTTCTTCCGACGATAGCGGGAGATAGATGGCAAAAGTGGAACCGTGGCCCACACGGCTGGAAACAGTGATGTACCCGCCGCTCTGCTGTACGATGCCATAAACAATGGAGAGACCGAGCCCCGTTCCCTTCCCTTTTTCCTTCGTGGTGAAGAACGGTTCAAAAATCTGCGCCTGCGTTTCGGCGCTCATCCCGCATCCGGTATCGGTGACGGTGAGGAGCGCGTAAATGCCGGGTTCGATCTCCGGGTTGTGGGCCAGCCTGCTGCCATCGACAATGACGTTGCGGGTTTCAAACAGGAGCTTGCCCCCGCCGAGCATGGAGTCGCGGGCATTGATGGCGAGGTTCATGATGACCTGCTCGATCTGTCCGGGATCCGCGATCACCGCCCCCAGCTCCGGGTTCAGGCGGTAGATCAGTTCGATGTCTTCGCCCGCAAGCCGCCGCAGCATGTTGCCGATGCCTTCGAGCGTGGTGTTCAGGTGAACCGCCTTGTTGCGGACTACCTGCTTCCGGCTGAACGTCAATAACTGACCGGTGAGGGCAGCAGCCCGTTCGGCGGCCTGCTGAATTTGCTCGGAGTGCTCGCGTTGCTCATCGTTGCAGTTCGGATCGTAGAACAGCAGGTTGCTATAGCCGGCAATCACGGTCAGCAGATTATTGAAGTCGTGGGCCACGCCGCCCGCAAGCCGTCCTACGGCCTCCATCTTCTGCGCCTGCCGCAACTGCTTTTCACTCTCGTAAAGCGCTTCTTCAGCCAGCTTACGCTCGGTAAGGTCGCGGCACACCAGCACCCCGCCGCAGACCCTTCCGCGATGATCCCGCAGCGGCCGCGCGTTCACTGTGATCCAGAAGCTTTCGGCGGTAGTGGGCATCTGGACCAGCAGTTCCATGTCATTGACGTCATGGCCTTTCATCGCCCGCGCCAGCGGCATCTCCTCGGAAGACATGATAGTGGACGTGCCGGCCCGTGAGAACACATACTCCTGCGCCCAGTCCGTTGCCGGAAGATCCGGTACCTGCTGGCCAAACATACGCTGCGCGGCAGGATTGTAAACCAGGAAGCGGTTGTTCTTATCGGCGACAATCACCGCGTCCACCAGATTGCTCAGCACCGACCGCAGGATTTCTTCCTTCTCCCGCAGGGTCTGCTGGGCATGCTGCCTCGCCTGGATATCGATCTCGAGCAAATGCTGCGTGCTGAGCAGATCGCGTGTGGCTTCTTGAAGGGCCGCCTCGGAGTTCCGGGTGATGGCCAGCTGCTCCTCAATCTGCTTGCGGCTGTCGGCAATCTGTTGCTGCTGCTGGGCATCGTTCAGCGCCTGCTTGCGCAGCAATTGCGCCCACCACCCGCAGATCGCCACGTGACCGATGGCAATGGCGAAGTAGAACCACAGCTCCCGGAAGCCGACGTAGGGCTTCTCTACGAAGTAAAGGTTGTAGCCGGAATTATGCAAGACCGCAAACGCGAACCTTTGCCCTATGATGAGCAGGGCGCCAGGCAGCATGCTGGCCCAGTCGTAGTACACAATCATCATTGTAAACGCAGTGAAGAAGAAAAGGTGCATCTCCGCGATCCCGTGCATCTGGTAAATGTGCAGCACGACGAAAGTCTGCAGGGAGATGCCGCAAAGAACCCGTGTCACCGAGCTCAGGGGCGAAAAAGTTACGGGTATGAAGAACAGCAGGAAAGCAAACAGCCCCACGACCCCCGTGACCATCCAGGTGTCATAGGCGGTTGCAAGCACTAGGGCAATGATTAAATGGCCAAGAACAAACCGCTTCATCAGCCAGTTTCCCCGCTCATAAATGCGGGCCATGACTTCTTCGATTTGAGTCGGCGTTAGCGCTAAGTCGCTCTCCTCACGCAGGATAGGAGGCAGCCCCGACGAATCGAAACGAGAAGACATGGGAATCGATGCCTTATAGTACTTCAGGACCGCTCATTTGTAACTAGATGATTTTGCTTAGATGGGGAAAATTAAAATCGTTCAGATCCCCCCCATCCGTACCAATAGTAACAGTGACTGCCGTTTGGGACTCTTTCGCTTTAGTAAGATAGTGGCTTCATGACGCAACTCAAGAGCTACACCATCACGCAGGGACGGGACCGCGCGCCCGCCCGGTCCATGTTGAAAGCGGTGGGATATACGGACGAGGACCTGAAAAAGCCGATTATCGGCATTGCAAACACATGGATTGAAACCATGCCCTGCAACTTCAACCTCCGGGACCTGGCCCAAAAAGTCAAACAGGGCATCCGCGCTGCCGGGGGCACTCCCATGGAATTTAACACCATCGCCATCAGCGACGGTGTGACCATGGGAACCGAGGGGATGAAAGCTTCTCTAGTGAGCCGGGATGTAATTGCGGACTCTATCGAACTGGTGGGCCGCGGACATATGTTCGACGGCATCATCGCCCTGGTGGCCTGCGACAAGACGATTCCCGGGGCGGCAATGGCTCTGCTGCGCCTGAATGTGCCCGGGCTGGTGCTGTACGGCGGCTCCATCATGCCGGGCAAGTTGAACGGGAAGGACCTCACCATCCAGGACGTCTTTGAAGCCGTCGGCGCCAATGCGGCGGGCAAGATCAGCGATCTGGAATTGCTGGCAGTGGAGAACGCTGCCTGTCCCGGCGCCGGTGCGTGCGGGGGCCAGTTTACGGCGAATACCATGGCGACCGTAATGGAGATCATCGGCCTCTCCCCCATGGGAACGGCGTCCGTCCCGCAGGTAGACGCTCGCAAAAACGACGTAGCTTACCGCTGCGGCGAGATCATTATGGATGCGGTGAAGCACGACCGGAAGCCGCGGGATATCGTCGACCGCCAGGCGTTTGATAACGCTATCGCGTCGGTCGCGGCTACGGGTGGTTCGACAAATGCGGTGCTGCACTTGCTGGCGATGGCACGAGAGGCCGGTGTGGATTTGAAGATTGACGATTTTCAGACGATCAGCAATCGCACCCCGCTCTTAGTGGACTTGAAGCCGGCAGGCCGTTTTGTGGCAGTCGACGTTGACAAGGCCGGCGGGATCGGAGTGATCGCCCAACGCTTGGCCGATGGCGGATATGTCAACGGGGCTTCCAAGACGATTACCGGCAAGACGTTCGCGGAAGAGGCCGCGCTGGCAAAAGAAACCGCCGGCCAGGAAGTGATCCGCGCACTGGACAACCCCATCAAGAAATCAGGCGGACTGGTAATTCTGCGTGGCACGCTGGCGCCGGAAGGCTGCGTGATCAAGGTAACAGGAATCGCGCGCAAGGGGCAGACGGGTCCGGCACGCGTCTTCGATTGTGAAGAGAACGCAATGCAGGCGGTGCTGCACGGCGAGATCAAGCCGAACGACGTAGTTGTGATCCGGTATGAAGGACCTCGCGGCGGGCCAGGAATGCGGGAGATGCTCGGTGTGACCGGAGCGATTGTCGGCGCGGGGCTTTCCGACACCGTAGCGATGGTGACCGACGGGCGCTTCAGCGGTGCGACCCGCGGATTCATGGTGGGACACGTAGCTCCCGAGGCACAGAATGGCGGTCCGATCGCCGCGGTGCAGGAAGGCGACATTATCTCCATTGATATCGAGAATCAGACGATCAACCTGGAAGTGGACCCTGCCGTGGTGAAGGAACGCCTGGCGGGTTGGTCGGCTCCGAAGCTGCGGTACGAGTCCGGAGTATTCGCCAAGTACGTGGCGTTGGTCTCCAGCGCTTCGGAAGGCGCGGTGACTTCGTGGCCTAAATAGCGTTCTGAAACGGCTAGACTGAAGGGGTGGGAGATTCGGTGGAGCCAATCAAGGAACTCGTCGATCCTACTCGAATGAGCCGCGTGGTCCGCGGTACATTCCCGGATCGCGAATTCGACGTCCAGTTTTGGCAGCAGCAGGGAGACCGGGCAATTTTTGAAGCTGCATGGGAGATGGTTGGGATCGTAGGGCAGTTCAAAGGCTCACAGGTGGAACTCAGAGCGGATTTCAAAGATTTCCTGCATCTCCTGAACCAAGTAGCGGCCAAATACCTCATCGTCGGCGGTTACGCCGTCATGAAATATACCGAGCCCTTTTATACCAAGGATATGGATATCTGGGTTGAGTGCACCCCGGAAAATGCCCGGCGAATCTATGAGGCGCTGCTACTTTTTGGCGCACCGATGTCGGACCTCACCGTCAGAGACTTGGCTCAACCACACGTCGTTTTCCAGTTCGGCATGGCGCCTACCCGTCTGGATATACTCACGTCCATTAACGGCGTCGAATTTGGCGAAGCTTGGGAGCAGCGCGTTCAAAGTCAACTGAGCGACATTCCTATCTCGATCCTTTCTCTCGAGCATTTGAAGCAGAACAAAGCCGCCTCCAACCGGGACAGCGATAGAATCCACCTGGCAAGCCTGGAAAAATACGGCGGGACATAAAAAAGCCAGGAGCGCGGCCGCTGCTCCTGGCTTTTTCAATTCTCGACGGAATTTAGACCGCTAC
>JBDUEM010000058.1:0-30599 GCA_040002435.1 Bryobacteraceae bacterium | reverse complement strand
CGAGGGAGATGCGAACCGCCTGCGCAAGCGCCTTCGCGGCGATCTGGATTCCATCCTGCTCATGGCGTTGCGCAAAGAACCGGCACGCCGGTATAGCTCTGTGGAATCTCTTGCGGAAGATCTTCAGCGGCATCTGGAACAACGGGCGATTCGCGCGCGCGAGGCGGGTCCATGGGAGAAACTGGTGCGCTTCTGGTGGCAGAATCGTGGCGGATTCACGATCGTCTCCGTGGTGGTGGCGATGTTTCTTTCCGGCATGGCGGCGGTGGTATGGCAAACGCGGCGCGACATTCAGGCAGCGAGACTGGATCCGCGAATCGAACCCGTCCCCATACCTTTTTGGCTCTTCGGTTGGGGCCTCGGTGTGGGCGCGCAGTTGACTGCCGTCTAGTTTACGCGTGTGCTCATGCCGGGGCGCGTGATCAGGCAACGGATCGGCGCTTTCGCCGGCGGAACGGTTTGGGCGCTGGCCATGCTGGGCAGGTGGTGGATCGGACGCGATCTGGGTTGGTGGCACAGTCGCCTCGCAGAGTACCCGGACCCGCTGCAGCTTTTCACACGGCCGAGTTTTCTTGTGTGTTGGATGAGCGGGAACGCTCTGGTGTTGGTTTTCTTCATGATTGGACTGCGGTTCGGACGGAAGGGTCAGGCGATTGCGCTTGTGTCGATCGGGCTGATGCTGCCATTCCTGGAACGTATCTGGCTGGGGACGTTTATCTCTGCACTGGAATTCAGGCCAGGGATCGAGCCGGCTCTGGGCAATGCGGGCATACTGATCGCCGCTGGGAGTATCGCCATCCTCCTCATGCGCCTCATCGGTGGGCCGGATGCTCCGATCGAGGAGCGCCGCAAATTCCCGAAGGCACTTTGAGCTATCCTCCCGCCATGCTGCGCTAAGCGTGGTGACAGGCAGCACGTTACTTCTCGTGAATTTGCGACGTGCAAAGAGGAGACCACCATGGCAGCATCTACGATAGACTTCCAAAGCGCTACCTCTATTCCTCACCTCAATGTGATAGAGAACTTCAAACTTCACTCTGGTGAAGTAATGTTCGTAACTTCTACTTCGCCGCACAGTATTCACTTATCGTCGGTTGATGCAACCTCGAAATCGTTAGGAGACATTACTGTGACGGGTCCGAACGTAGTTAATATCCCGTTAGATTTTGTCGTTAGGGACATCCGTCAAAGAACGCTTCGACCTCCTCCGGATTCGTACCGAATGCTGGACCCGGATGTTCACCCAGATGCCTCGAATCTCAGAAGGTCGCGCCACACTGCCTGGAGTTTCTATCTATCGCAGCCAAAGTCGTCCACTAGGTTTTTAATTCGCAACCCGTTGTTACACCTTCGATCGGTGAAGACGTATTTGAGAAAGTGGTGCGTCCCATCGAAGGAGAAGGGCAGCGCGCCGCCGGGTTCTGCTTCGGCGATAAGCGCGTGCAAGCCTTGTTCACCGTCCTGGCCTTGTTCTGCCTCTATCTCCGAGGGTTCACCAATCAGGAAATACGCCCGTTACCGGCGCGACTGCTGGGCCTGGATCCAGCCAACTATCCCATAGGCAGAATGACCTATGACCTCCGCCGGCTCCGGCTTGACGGCATTATCGAACGGACTCCGCACAGCCACCGCTATCAGGCTTACCGCAACGATCGACACATGCTGCCAAGAGGAAGGCGTGGTTGCCTAAACTTGACTCATTCCAACCATAATTCTTAGGACAAGGACGTTAGTCGGGGAGCGTGAATGAGTAAACGTGGTCGCCCGAACCCGCCACCACATACTGCTTTCCATCCAGCATGTATGTGATGGGCGGATTGCTCACGCTCGATATTAGCTTCACGTGCCAAAGCGGCTTTCCGTTCTTCGGATCGAAGGCGATCAGGTTTTTGGAAGGATCGCCCGAGAAAAGCAGATTCCCGGCCGTGGTCAGCAGGTTCGCAATCGCTCCGCCCGGACCGGGAAACGTGTGGCTCCAGCGAACGTCTCCGGTTTGAAAGTCGATGGCGCGCAATGAAGACTTGGCGAACACACTGCTTTCCCGGCCTCCATATCCCTCCGGCTTTTCGTCTGTGTCGGTCAAGTAGTAGACACTGTGAGATTCCACCGCGCTCACGTAAAACAGTCCCGTATCCGGATTAAAGGCAGGTGACTGCCAGTTGGTGCCTCCGGTTCCATTAGGACTGACCAGCGTTCCGTCAGTCTTCGGGTCCTTGTCCGGATTTGGAATCGGCTGGCCCCGTTCATCCAGGCCCTTTGACCAGTTGATGGAAATGTACGGTTTCGAAATAAGATTCTTGCCGGTCTCACGGTCCAGCAGAAAGAAGTATCCATTTCGTGCAGCCTGGGCAAGCAGCTTCCGCGGCTTACCTTGATAATCCGCATCGAAGATTACCGGCGTGTTTACACCGTCCCAATCGTGCGTATCGTGAGGCGAGGTTTGGAAATACCAGACCAGTTTGCCCGTGTCAGCCTTGAGCGCAACAATGGAACAAGTCCAGAGATCGGAACCGACACGGCCCTGTCCGGCATGAACGGGATTCGGATTTCCCGTCGCCCAGTAGAGCAGGTTCAGCTTCGGATCATACGTTCCGGGCATCCACGTCATTCCGCCGCCGTGAGCCATAGCCTCCGGGTTCGGCCAGGTCTCTGAGCCGGGCTCACCGGGCTTCGGTGATGTATTCCAGCGCCAGATTACCTTGCCGTCTTCAGGGCTGCGAGCTTCGAGAAAGCCGGGCACGTCGAGCGAATCACCGCCGACACCGACGATGACCTGCTCTCCCACAACAAGCGGCGCCGGCGTGGAGAAGTACTGCTGCTTGACGTCTGCGATCTCCACGCTCCACTTCAGTTTGCCCGTCATCTTGTTCAGGCAGATGAGATAGTTGTCCGGCGTCTCGAAATAGACGTTGTTCCGGTAGATCGCCACTCCGCGATTGCCGATGTGGATGCCGCCCTTGGTCTCCCATTTGTAGTGCCAGATCTCGCGGCCCGTGCGTGCGTCCAATGCCCAGGCGTGGTCCGGCATGGTGATGTAGAGAATTCCATCCACCATCAGCGGCGTGCCCTTGATCTGGACTCCAAACGGATTGCCGCCCGTTCCGACATCTGTCCGGGCCACCCACGCCATGCTCAGGTTTTTGACGTTGCCGGAGTTGATCTGCTTCAACTGGCTATAGCGGCGGCCCGAATAATCACCGTTGAAAATCGGCCAGCTATCGGCGAGGGGCTGTAACAGCCGCGAAGGGTCAAGGGGCTGCGCGGGCAATATAGCCGCGGCGCACAAGAACAGGGAAATCGGGATTCTCACTTAAAGGTCACCAGGTAGGAAAGAATGTTGTGCATGTCTGCGTCGGAGTATTCTTTGAGCAACTCTTCATGCCCCTTGAGTGGATCGTTGACCTGCACCTTGATTCCGTTCGATTCGGTGAGCGTCCACGATTTGTACTGTCCCGTGGACTCTGTCAGCGACACACTGAAGTCGTCGATGTCACCCAATTGGCCGCTGAATTTCTCGCCGGAGGGCAAGGTGACCACGACGGTGGTTTGCCCCTTCGGTGTGAGTCTTGTTTTCGGGTAGAGAAACCGGCTCTGGAGCGCGACCGGATCGTATCGGTCTGCCAGATGCGCGAGATCGCCTTTGGGCGAATGGCAACCGGCGCAGCGCTTATCGAAGTACACCTTGCCCTCTTTCGGATTGCCGGTCACCACATCGAGAATCTTGTAGTCGCCCCGGTTCACCGCCCCTTGGCTCAAGGAGAGCAGGAACGCGGAGATATCCATGATCTGCGCGGGCGTCATCGTAAACTTCGGCATTCCCTTGGACGGCCGCCCGTTGAGGATAACAGGACCCACCTCTTTGCCCGAACCCTCGTCGTGCAGCACCAGGACCGAACGCACCAGATCCGGACCGGCGTTGCCGCCTTTCCCACTGGACCCGTGGCAGAATCCGCAACTGGCAACAAATAGACCTTGTCCCCGCTGTACCGCAGCCGGATCCGGCGGTGGGGCAAGGCCGAAGAAGTTCGGCTTCGCCGGTGCAGCGGGCTTTGGCGCCGCAGCCTTCGGAGCGCCGCCGGGAGCAAATTGCGGCTCCTGCGGCAGCGCCGGCAAAGCTATCAAAATTGCCAGGACAACCACGTTAATCTTCATTCCAATTCTCCTACCCGCCAAATAACTTTTCCGCATACACGCTACTGAGACGCAGATTCTCACCGAACTCGCGGGAAATGGGAGTATCGCTGTGATAAGCAAGCTCAATCACGATCAGTGGTTTCAATTTCAGTTGTTTCAGCGTGGCCGCAATCTTTGCATAGTCGATGTCTCCCTCCTCGAAAGCCTGCGTGGGAGTTTCTTTGATCTTGTTGCGCAGATGAACCTCAGTGACGCGCTTTCCAGCTTCGCGCAGCAACGCGCCTGGATCGGCGCCGCCGTGTTGCGCGTGCTCGATATCCACACAGAGCGAGACATACTTTGGATCAGTGTTCTGCAGCAGGTGTCGCCACTCGCGTGCATTCTCCATCATCTCCGCCGTGTGGTGGTGCAGGCGCAACTGAAACCCTTTTTCCGCCAGCGCGCGGCCCATGCGATTTACAAGCTTCGCCTGGGTCGCCAGTTCTTCATCCGTCTTCAGAGCATTCTTCGGCTTGGAATCTGGATTATTGACAATCGCCGTGCATGCAAACTCCTTGCAGATGGCGCCAATCTCCAATGCGCGGGCGATGGTCTTTTCGGCCGCTGCTTCCTCGTGCATTCCTCCGCCCACGTAGACCGAAGGCATCAGCAGCTTGTTGGCGCGCGTCAGTTCCACAACCTGGTCTTTCAGCGCGGGAGTGAAGAACCCGTTGTTCAGTTCCAGGTTCTGAAATCCCGCCTTGGAGGCAGCCTCGTACAGGTCCTTCAACATCTCCGCGAGCGGCCGCTTCTCACGCGCCGCAAGATTCTGCCAGATGTACCCTTCCAGGGAAATGCGGGACTTCCTGGTGGACTTCGCCTGCAGCGCGCCGGCGCAGCCAAGAAGGATCGCTTCCCTTCGAGTCATCGAGCCGCCAGCTTCTGCGCGTACTCTACCTGCTGGCGCACGTCGTCGTTGATGTCGCCTTCTTTCTCGTACTCGAATGCGACCAATCCCTTGAAGTTCATCTTCTGCAGTTCCTGCATCACCTGCGGGATCTTCCCGAGGCCCTGGCCAAGCGGCACGTTGATCTCTCCGCCCGGAGCCTTGATGTCCTTCAGGTGAACCAGTTTCAGGCGTGGTCCCAGCTTGTGCACGGCGTCGATGGTGTCGTACCCGCAGGAAACGATATGGCCTAGGTCGAGCGTACAGCCGACCGTGTTCGACAGCCCATCCAGCGCTTTCAGGATGTCCTCGGGACTCTCGTATGCAAACTTCTGCTTGAAGAAGTGATTGTGAATCCCGAAGCTCAGCCCCTCGCGTGTCATCCGCTCATCCACTCGCTTCAGGATGTCGCCGGTGGGGTCCCCAGTAATGTTAGAAACGCCCAGAATCCGTCCAAACCGGATGGCGTCGTCCAAGTCTTTGTCTTCCTTTATAGTGGGCGCATAGAACGAAACGCAGCGAATGCCGGCGTCATCAATTTTCTTGCGGAACGACTCGAACTTTTCCGCCTTCGGATGATTGAACAGCATGAATTGTCCGAGAGACATTTCAATCTCACGGATCTTCAGCAGTTTTAACTGCGCGATCATGTCGTCAATGGACAGGTTGTGATAAGTGTAGAGTCCAATCCCTATCCGAAGTTTCTCCGCAGCCGAGGCAATGGCGGCGGCTGTCCCGGCCAATACGGTCTTCTGAAATTCCCTGCGCGTCATCATGGCTTTTCACTTGAAGGCAACGGACGCGGCGTAATATCCGCGCTCACTAATCCCATGGCCCACTTAATTGCCTCCGTGAACATTTTCTGCATCTCCGGACGGTCCCAATTTTCGTCCACATGCCCCAGCGTGGAATAGAAAACCCGGCCTTTCCCATAGCTTTTCGCCCATGTTACCGCGAAGTCCTTGTCGGTCCGATGGACCAGTTTGCCGGAGAGGTCCAGCTTCTCTGCGTCCAGCCGCATCAGCACACGAGTGTTGGCGCGGGAATAGCCCTTCATCTGGTAGATCTCATCTTTGATTGTAAAATTGCGCGGCCACGCGCCTATGCCGGGAAACGCAGGGTCTTCCACAATGACAGGCGCGTCAAAGGTTTTCCAAGGATGCTCATCGAAAAAGCCCCCGATCATCTCCCCGTATTCCGGCCACTTGGTAAACGTGATGGTCGCGCTGTGGACTCCGATGAAGCCTTTGCCATCGTCATGAACAAAGGAAAGAAAATCAGCCTTTTGTTGATCGTCCATTTCCAGTGTGCCGCCGGTGTAGAAGAGAACCGCGTCGAAGTCGTTCAGATTTTTGGCGTTGTATTCCAGCTTCTTCTTGGTCAGGGGTTCGGTATCGGTGCGAATATGTGTATCCCACAGACCGCTCTCGCGCCCCAACCGTTCGATGGTAACCATGGCGTGGGAGACCGCCTCGTGGCGATATCCCTTTTCTTCACCGATGATCAACAGGTGCTTCTTTGCTGATTGAGAATGAGCCGACGTGGCGAGCAGAATCGCAGCCAATAGTCTGTAGATTTTCATTTGACCCACACCGTCTGAATATTCACGAATTCTCTCATTCCCACATCGGCCAATTCACGCCCGTAGCCGCTTCGCTTGATTCCGCCGAACGGCAGTCTTGGATCGCTAGCGACCATCGCGTTCACAAAGACGGAGCCCGCTTCCAGGCGCTGCACGAAGTAGTCCTGCTCTTCCGGATCCTTTGTCCATACACTAGATCCTAAGCCGAAGGGGGAGTCGTTGGCGACCCGGACCGCCTGCGCACGATCCGCTACGCGGAAGAGCATCGCCACCGGTCCGAAGATCTCCTCGTAGTAAATCGGCGATCCGATTGGCACTCCTGTCAGAACCGTGGGAGCGTAGTAATTGCCCGGACCAGGCAGTTTCTCGCTGCCTGTCTTAATAACCGCGCCGGCCGCCACCGCCATGTCCACCTGCTTCTGCAAATTCTTCAGGATTTGCGGGGTGGCGAGCGGGCCGACTTCAGTAGACTCCAGCATCGGATCGCCAACGCGCAGCGCGGCCATCTTCGCCACGAACAACCGCTCAAAGTCTTCGTAGATTGCATCGGCGACGATGAACCGCTTGGCGGCGATACACGATTGCCCATTGTTTATGGTCCGCGCCTTAACCGCCAATCCGGCGGTTTCCTCCAGATCGGCGCTGGGCATCACGATGAAGGGATCGCTGCCACCCAGTTCCAAGACAGTTTTCTTGATCTGACTTCCGCTAATTCCGGCAATCGAACGGCCAGCCGCTTCGCTGCCTGTGAGGGTGACAGCTGCGACGCGGTCATCCTTCAACAGCATTTCCACCTGCGCCGCTTCCACCAGCAATGTCTGGAAGACGCCCGCCGGAACACCGGCGCGGAGGAAAATATCCTCGATGGCCAGCGCGCACTGGGGCACATTCGATGCGTGCTTGAGCAACCCTACATTCCCCGCCATCAGCGCCGGCGCTGCAAATCGGAACACTTGCCAGAAAGGAAAATTCCAAGGCATCACCGCCAGAATCGCTCCCAGCGGACGGTATTGGACATAGCTTTTGGAAGCAGCGGTCGCCACCGATTTCGGCGCGAGGATACTTTCGCCGTGCTCGGCGTAGTAGCGGCAGCCGAGCGCGCATTTCTCCACTTCAGCAATGGCCGAAGTGAGGGTCTTTCCCATTTCCAGCGTGAGGATCTCGCCGAGTTTCCGCTTCTCGGTTTCCAGGATGGCCGCCGCTGCGGAGAGTGCCGCCGCCCGTACGGCAGGCGGTGTCGATTTCCAGGAGTGAAACGCCGCTTGCGCCGCTTGCAGCTTTTCCTCAATTGCCTGATTGGTAAGCGGCTCGAAAGTCCGTAGAATTTCTCCGCTCGCCGGATTGACCGATTGGATCGCCATTGTTGTTAGACTACCGCGGCGGCCTAAGGCTTACCGGAAAAGACAAGAGTGCCGAAGTTTTCTGGAACGTGATTCGGATCCCGGCCCTTTACGCAGGTAGGCTGCCAGCAAAGGAAGCGGCGTTTCGAATCGGGACCGTCGCCTTCAATGCGGTAAAGATTCATTCGCCACTGCGTCCCCTCTTTCACAGCCTGACTGCTGACGGCCTTCAGCGGAATTTTGGCTGCGGCATACCAGGTATGCGACGCCTCATCGATCTTTGCGGCCGTCTGCCAGCCCGATCTCCAATTCTTGTCGTAACTGCTGTGGTCCAGATCGATGGCGAGGTCGATCCAATCGCCCGTCGGCGCGATTTCAAATTCCCGATAATGCCGGATGTTCGTCCAGTCATCCCCCAGGAACATCTCCACCACGTCGCGGTCCCAGAGCTTGTCGCGCGCCTTGCCGTTTTGCGGCGGCGTGAAGATATTCAGTGTTCGATAAGGACAGATGAATAGCAGGTACAAATCGCTATCGGTCCAAAATGCCCTGACCGTACTCTGCAGATCCGGATAATCCAGCGACCGCGAGCAGTCCTTCACGATGGACGTTGACGCAGCCTGCGCCCAGGACTTTGGATCCGCCGTCAATTCCGGCGAGCCGGCGATGTGAGGAATAGTGAACGCAGCCTTGGGCTCCGACACTTTGCAGGGCTGCGTCAGGCCGAGATTCTGGAGCGCCGGGGCGTATCCAGGCTGCAGCCTGAGCGCGGAGCGAAATGCGGATTCGGCGCCCGCAAAGTCGCTGCCTTCGAGCAATGCCAGCCCAAGATTATTGTGGGCCTCGGCGAAATTCGGATTGCGTCGGATCACCTCCCGATACACATTGGCCGCGGCCGTAGAATCATTCCCTGCGGCCAGAAGATTGCCGATCTGCATGCGCGCATCGGTATGGTTCGGATTGAGGCTCAACGCTTCGTTGAGTTCTATCCGTGCCTCATCCGTGCGGCCGCTTCGCGCCAAGGCCAACCCCAGGTTGTAGTGGGCTTCGGCATCGTCTGAATCACTGCTGACAGCCTTGCGGAACTCCTGCGCCGCCTCGTCGTACTTTTCGCGACGTGCATACATGACGCCCAGGCTCGAATGCGTTTTGGCAAAATCGGGCTCAATTTCCAGAGCCTTGTGCCAGGCATCCAGCGCCTTCGATTCGTCTCCCTTGCGATCCAGCGCAACGCCCATGTAGTGAAACAGTAGGAAAGATACTGCCGCATAAGACCAAAATCTCGCAAGAGAACGCAAAAGATGCACGTGAGTAGCCCCCATTCTGAACGATTGGAAACAGGTTGGACGTGTTCCTTTAGCGCCACATGGCGCCAGACGCCTTCTAGTATTTGGGTTTCGACTGCGATACAGGCAGGCTGAGTGAATCGGACGCGAGCTTGAAGTTGGAGACCGAACCTCTCGGCAGCCATGCTCGGGATTTTAGCATGCGGCTGCCGATGAGAGAAAGGGGTGTTACGAAAACAGTGGTGAGATCTCTTTGAAGTTGACGAACTGAGTTCCGGACATGGGCTCCAGATATTCGAAGTCGCGTCCGGACGGCGTATTCGTGAGCTTCTTGGTCCAATCGATTCCCAATTGCGAGTAAATGGTCGCCACGACATCTTCCGTATAGATCGATCGCTTCTCAGCCCAGCCGCTCTCGATCACCTTCTCGCCTTTCGGATCAGTGGCTCCCAGAATCTGGCCGCCCTTCACTCCCGCGCCGGCGAATAGCGCTGTAGAAGCGAAGCGGTTATGGTCGCGTCCGCTGTTCACGCTCAAATCCCCGCCCGTACGGCCGAACTCGCCCATGCAGACGATGAAAGTCTTGTCCAGCAGCGAGACCCCATCCGCGCTCTTCGTCTTGCGCAAATCCGTAATCAGCGCAGAAAAAGCATTGTCGAGTTCACGGCATAGTCCGTAATGATTGCCTTTGTTTTTTGGATCGTACATGTTGGCATGTAGATCCCATCCGTTGTGCGAAAGCATGACGAAGCGCGTGCCCGCATTTGCCGCCACCAGGTTTCGTGCCAGAATGCAGCCGTCACCCAGGGGAGAGGTTCCATAGCGAACCCGGTCCGCCGCCGGCAGCGCGAGCGCTTCCGCGATCTTCGGGGAATTCATCATGTCGAAGGCGCTGCGGCCGTAACCGCCAAACTCGCCGTAGATGGGCGGCATTTTTGCGGTGGTGGTGGTTGCTTCGCCGTTCAATCGCTGCAGCAATTCCCATCGCCGGTGGAACGCATTCTTTTCTTCCGGAGCAACCACAAAATCGTTGCCTTGCTGCATATCCAGCGGCAGCGGCCCGTACTTGCTTTCGAGAAAGCCCTCGCGGACCAGACCGGCTTGCGAATTTCCAAAGTTCATCGCCACAAACGGCGGCAGAAAATCGCTGTCCTTGCGCTTGGCCTGCATCTCGTAGGCGATCACCGCGCCCATCGATGGCATTTCTTTCCGGCGCGCCGGGCTGAATCCGTGCCCGACCTGTAAATAGTATTGGGCGCGCGCATGGGCGCTTTCCCAGGCCTCCATGGATCGAACGAATGCCAGTTGATCCACCTGGCCCGCCAGATTCGGAAAGAGCCCGACAGGCAGCACAATACCCGGCTTGACGGTTGTTACTTTGAAGTCCGGCGGAGTCCAGTGGCCTTCCTTCAAATCGAACGTATCCAGTTGACTGGCGCCGCCGTTCAGGAAGATGAAGATACAGTATTCCGCCGCCCCGCGCAACTTCGCCTTCTCGGTGGCGTAGACGTTCACCGGACGCAGCATTGGTTCCAAATAGAACGCCGACACCCCAGCCATTCCCGTGCGGAAGAATGCCCGCCGCGAAACAGTTGGTACATCCTGTGGAGTATTAGTCATGGTCCCTCTAGTAATTGAACACGAACTCTACTTTATTAATCAGTCCCCAAGCCAGGTCTTCCAACCCCTGGCCATGATACTTTTCCAAACTTTCGATGGCGGTCTTCTTCTCGGCGGCATTTGGCCAGCGGGACAGAAACGCCAGAAACATCTCATCCACCATCGCTTCATTCGACATCGGCGGATCGCTTTGCAGCAGCTTGCTGATCCTGTTCTGCGTTCCAGGCTTGATGCGGTCCTTCACGAAAGGACTGTTCAAAAGCACGGAGGCCTGAACGGTGGAACCGGTAGTCTCTTTCTCACCCTTGTCGCGGTTGTTCTGCCCGAAACTCGTCAGCAGATGAACCATCGGTCTCAGTTTCGGCCCTCCCAAGTCTTCCGGCGAACGCGTTTGCATTACACGCTGCACTTTAATAGACGTGCCGGCGATAGGGATTTCGTCAAAAACATCGGTGGAACTCTGAATGGCATCGCAGATCATCTCGGGAGACAGACGCCGGATGAAGTGGCGTGCGAAATAAGGTGCATAGCTGTCTTTCCATTCCCCGTTGAAGCGGGAGGAAAGCTGATAAGTGTTAGACGACACGATGGTGTGGATCAGATATCTCAAATCGAACTTGTGATCACTGAAGTCCTTCGCCAGCGCATCCAGAAGTTCTGGGTTACTCGGCTGCGTATCCTGCTTGGCCAGGTCGAAATCCAGAGGAGGATCCACAATTCCCACGCCCATCAATTCGGCCCAGATCAGGTTCACCGTTGCCCGCGCGAACTGCGGATGAGACGTCAGCATGCGTGCATATGCTGCGCGCCAGTTCTCTCCGGGCTTGGGCTGTTCGCCCGTCAGGATGAATCGCGGTGCGATATCCGCCTTGTAGCGCTGCATGCGGACCACGCTTTTCGATTTCAGATCGTAACCCGGATAGTCGTCCTGCACTGCGAATTCCTGCGAAATCGAGTAGGGACGATAGACCCGCGTCTTCCCAAAGAACGCCGCCTGCCGCCACATTTCCACACGCTTCAGATTCGCCAGCCCAGTATTAATTTTCTCCAGATGCCCCTTGCCGTCATGGCAGGAGACACATTCCAGATTGATGCCCAGGAAGAGCCGTGACGTTGTGATGGCCATTTCATCGAAACCATCCTCGTTGTTCACTCCCTCCAGGTCCTTGGCTCCGTCCACGTGATCGCGGACCAGCAGATTCGACGGTCCGTCCTGCCAGTTGGAACGGGTCTTCGCCGTAATCATTTCGGTGACCAACTGATCGTAGGGGACCTTCAGCATCAGCGCGTCGTAGAGATAGTCGTGGAAGACATTGCGTCCCATTCCCTGCTGTGCGGTTCCATTGCGTAGCAGTTCGCCGAAGAAGTAGGCCCAGCGATCCAGGAACGGAGTTTGGATTTTCTGCAGTTGCAGTCCGAACTTCGTTGCCATCAACTCTTCGATCAGCTTGTCTCGCTTCGCCGCGTCTTTGTCTTCCACAAACTTTCGGATGGCGGCGGGTTCCGGAAGCCGGCCGGTCAGGTCGAGATGGATACGGCGGAAAAACTCTGGATCGGAGGATAGCCCGGCATGAGGGATGTTGTCCCGCTTCATGCGCTCGAAGATAAATTTGTCGATGAAGTTCTTCTCTGGAATCGCCTCCACAACAGCGCGCGCGCCGCTGGGAGATGCCTTCGCGGTCAGCCGGCTCAACTCCTGCATCTTCGGCTGTGGATCCGGCGGGTGCTTGCCCATTGCTTGCGCAAAGAACAGAGCCAGAACGGGAGAAGCAAACGCGAGCATCATCGTTTCCTCGTGACAGGTAACTGAATTCTAGACATCATGGTCCGGTTGTGAAAGATAGTCTGTGTTGCCACTTGCGTGCGGCCGCTGGCAGGTCCTTCGCCTGTGTTGGCGTTGCGTTCGAATAAAGGGAAGTAAGCTGCCGAGACATCCACACGCAAGCGATGGCCCGGGAGAATAGTAGCCGCGGTAGAACCGACATCGACGGAAACCTTGTACGTCTTGCCCGGCTCCATGAGCTTGCGATTCAAATCGGACTCCCGCGCGCTGGCACGCAGTATCCCCACGGCGAGCTGCTGAGCAAATCCATCCGGCCGGACGTCCACCAGCTTGACGACCCAGTCGGAATCCGGTGTGTCCGCCGAAACCTGCAACTCCGCCGTGATCGGACCGGCGAAGGAAAGCTGGTTCGTCATCACCGGGCTGCTATATGTCAGCACATCGGCGCGTTTGGCGATGGCGCCTTGATCTACCGGTCCCCAAATCGCGGAATACTTAGGGTGAAGCGCGCTCTCTGGTACGGCAGGCGCGGGATCAGCGGGGTCCGCCTTAAAACTGTCCGGGGCCTCTGCGTTGGCCGGAGGTTCTGTGCCCAGCTTGCCTCCCGATCGCAAATAGAACCAGGTGGCCTGCGAACTCTCTGGCGGCCAGCTTTGCGCCGTACGCCAGATGTTATCGCCCATGGAGAAATAGCGGACCCGCGGGAAGTTGGCCGGCCCAGACTGCAGGAACCGGTTGAACCATGCCAGATTCTCACCAGGCAGGTCGATCTGTGCCTCAGGTCCGAAGTCCACGTCTCCTGTTTTCGACTTTCCAATGGTGCCGTGATCCCACGGCCCGAGAATCAATTGCTGCTTGCCGGGCGGCCGCATGCGCAGGAAGTTGCCTACCGATTCCCGGTTAAAGAAGTCGTAGTAACCGACGATGTGCTGCGCCGGAAGATTCAGGGCCTCGACTTCCTTGGTGATATCCAGCCGCTTCCAGAAGCCGTCAGGATTTGGATGCGCCAGGATTCCGGTCAGCCAGGGCAACGGCCACCCGATGGCTTGCTCCATGGTGGTCAGCGGCAAATGCATCAGTGTCTCAGCCCAGTTGGCGGGAGGTTTCACGCCAGGCGGCGGAGGCATGGTACCGGCGGCGGCCTGTGCGATCAACGCCAGCCGCACCGCTCCGCCCATATATACATTGCGGTAGAAGCTGCTCCAGGTAGCTGTCGGTGCAAGAACTGTGATGCCGGGCGCTTTTTCTGCCGCGGCCTGCCATTGCACGGCGCCCACATAAGACGCGCCCCACATGCCGGTACGCCCGTCAGACCACGGACGCCCGGCAATCCATTCCAGAGTGTCAAATCCATCCTGCCCTTCGTTGTTGTACGGGAAAAAGGCGCCTTCCGAAGAGAAGCGGCCGCGGCAATCCTGGACCACCACGGAATAGCCGGCTTGCGCGTATCGGCGGGCGACCGCTTCCACCGGAGCCTTATTGTAAGGAGTGCGCATCAGCAAAACCGGGCGCTTCTGAGCGGGCTCGGGGAGATAGACGTCGGCCGCCAGTTTCACCCCGTCGCGCATCGGTATCGATACGGTTTGCGTGGTGATCTCCGCCCGCATCTGCAATGGCAGCAACAGCGGCAGCAGCAACAACGGCAAAACGATCGGCTTGACGCGAAGCGTCAGGATCATCAGACCGGCCAGCACGAAGCAAGCTGACAGGAACGCGATGGCGACGGTGTACGAATAATTCAATGACAGCAGGTATCCCACCACCGTGGGACCAACGAAGCCACCCAGATTGCCGATCACATTGATCAAACCCACCGACACCGCAGCCGCGGACGCCGTCAGAGTGGCGGTCGGCAGCACCCAGAAGGGCGGAGGCCACGCGTATGCAGTGGCTCCTGTCAGGCAGAGCCACAGGAGAACCAGGGGGAACGGTTGACCAGGAATGGAGGACAGGGTGAAGAATACCCCGGTCAGAATCAGGGGGATCGCCGTGTGCAAACGCCGCTCGCCGGTGCGGTCAGAGGACCGTCCTGCCAGACGTACCGCAATCAGGCCGGCCACAAAAGGCAGTGCAGAACAAGCCGTTGACATGCTCACCGAGAGATGAGAAGTGTTGCGGATAATGGTGGGCAGCCAAAGCACGAACGCGTACCCCCCGATATTCGCGGTGCAAAGCGCCAGCGCCAGCAACAGGACATTTTTATAACGAACCACCTGCCAAAGAGAGACATGTTCGTGCTTCACCTTGAGCCTGTTCTCTTCTTCCAGTTCGGCGGTGATCTGTTCCCTTTCTTCGGGCTCCAGCCATTTCGCATCCCGCGGATAATCCGTGAGGTAGAAAAACGTGATCACGCCAAATATCACCGGCGCGAGTCCCTGCAGGATGAACACCCAGCGCCATCCGGGCATCCCCAACCAGTCGATACGCAAAATCAAAGCCGAGAACGGAGCGCCCAGCATCAGCGAGACTGGGATCGCCATGATAAAACCCGCCATTGCGCGAGCCCGGTCTTTGAGAGCGAACCAATGACTGAAATAGATGATGATTCCAGGAAAGAACCCGGCTTCCGCGCAGCCCAGTGCGAAACGTGCGGCGTAAAACTCCGCTGGAGTTCGCACAAAACCGACCAGCACGGTGCAGCATCCCCAAACAATCAGCATCCGGGCAATCCACTTGCTGGCGCTGCTGCGCTCAATCAACATTGCGCCTGGAATGCCAAACAGCAAATACCCAATGAAGAAGATGCCGGCGCCGAACCCGTAGACCGCTTCGGAGAAGCCGAGGTCGGCGCTCATCGGCATCTTGGCGAACGCTACGTTCGCGCGATCTAAATAGGAAGTGATGTAGAGGAGAAAGACGAAGGGCAGGAGCCGCCGCCTAAGCTTCGCGCGCGTGACATCGGAGGGAAGCGAAATGGAGCGGGCCGGCGACATACTCGAACTACCAATCGCGTGCAAAACCAGCGGTCCACCCGCCATCGACGGTGATGACGGTGCCCGTAATATAGGACGATTCCGGCGCCGCGAGAAATAGCACGGCGTTAGCAATGTCTTCCGGCGTTCCCGGACGGCCCAGCGGAATGTGGCTGATCAAGCTGTCGGCGAGCGCCTTCTTCTCCGGGTTGTAGAAGATCGCCTGTGTGCCAGCGGTGAGTGTGGAACCCGGGGCGACCGCGTTCACGCGAATACCAAACGAACCCAATTCCAAAGCGGCCGCGCGGCTGAAATTGACCACGCCGGCCTTCGCGGCAGCGTAAGCAATCTGCCGGCGAATGGGCACAAGGCCCACTATCGAAGCGATGTTAATGATGACGCCGGACCGCCGCTCCACCATAGCGGGTGACACCGCGCGGCAGCAATAGAATATAGACGATAGATCCACATCGATCAGCCGCTGCCATTCATCATGGTCGAACTCGTGAATCGGCAACCGGTGCTCCGGCTTTGCACCGCACCCGGCGTTGTTCACAAGGATGTCGATTCCTCCAAGCTGGCGCACTACGTCTGCCACCATCCGGTCCACTCCGAGGCGATCCGACACATCGCATTGGAAAAACGCTGCTTTTCCCCCGGATTCCAAAATCTCATCGGCGGTGGATTTTCCAGAGGCCGAAACGTCATTGACTGCAACGATGGCCCCGTTAGCCGCTAGTAGTTTGGCGCTGGCCTTACCGATGCCTGATCCTCCGCCGGTCACCAACGCTACGTTTCGTGCTAGGTCTACTTTCATTCTGGTTTTTACTCTTCCGTAGTGGTCGTACCAGTTTACACGGCTAACTTATCAAAGCAGTTAGGCGGTGTCAAGCGTAGAATGCAGTGTTCCCGGCCCTTTGAAGGGAAGCCGTCCCCCTACGCGAACTTGTTTTCTGGTATGCTCATTTTAATCCATTCAATATCATGGCTCGCACGAAAAGACCAGAAAGCACGGAGACGTTAAATCGTCTCGCCGCGGAATTGGGGCCCATACGCAGCCAGGGCTTAACAGAAAGCCTGGTCCTCCATTTGAAGGACTGTGTTTTGCGGGGCGTCCTGAAACCTGGCGAACGCCTTCCTCCCGAACGGGAACTGGCGGCCATGCTTCGCGTGTCTCGTTCTTCGCTGAGGCAGGCCCTGAAGAGTCTGCAGGTGATGAGCGTGTTGGAGGTCCGGCAAGGATCAGGCAATTACCTCTCGAATTCCGCCGAACGCATCCTGCGGGAGCCCGTCAACCTGCTTGTTCCCCTGCGTGGAGTTTCTTACTTTGAGCTGTACGAAGCCCGCCGTGCCATGGAGGCCGAGGCGGCCGCCTGCGCCGCCACCCGCGCGACGCCGGAAGACATCGAGCGGATCGCCCTGCATCTGGAACTGATGCGTGACGCAAAGAACGATGCTGTAGAAACCGTCAAGCACGATACAGCGTTCCATCGGCGCATCGCTGTCGCATCCGGTAATTCAGTCTTTTTGTGGTTCCAGGATTTAGTGCATCACGTTTTGTACGAAGCGATGCTGGCGTATTTTCACAAGGTAAACAGGGACGCGCTGATTGCAGATCACGAGCGGATTCTAAATGCAATTCGGCAGGAAGATCCAGCGGCCGCCCGTACTGCCATGCTGAAACATCTGGTGCTGAACAAGGTCTACTCAGACGACCGCATCCAGGAACTGGAACTTCGTGTTACTAATCCAGCCCTGGATGGCGAATCGCCTGTTGTTTTAGTCGCAAACTAGTCGTTCTGGCGCGACCAACCACCGAAGCGCAGTGACGCGGGTTACGGTAGAATCCAACGGCGCAGAGCCGCGCCTGCGCCGCCCATCGATATTCGCGACAGATGCCAGAACGGTGCTCGCCGTCAAGGATTCGCTTCGCCGCCAGAACGCGCCGTTCTGGCGGGAAGGCGACGCGATGGGCGGCTCCAGCAGGAACACTCCCCGGAGCTTCAGCAACAAAGAGCAAGGGCCTGCTCCCTCCTTTGCGGAGAAAGCAGGCCCTTGCTTCAAACAATCCAACCGTCAGCACCTTGAAAAGGCATTGACAGGTCGCTCCATGTCAGAACATATACTTCAAACCGAACTGGATCAATCGGGGATCGCCCGCCGATGTGATTCGTCCGAAGTTAGCTCCCGACGATACGACGTTCCCCGGATTTGCCAATCGAACCTGATTCAACGCGTTGAAGAACTCCGCGCGAAATTGCACGCGTCCCAACCGTTCACTGATGGGGAAATTCTTCATCGCCGAAAGATCGGTATTTAACTGTGCTGGCCCCCGCACCACATTCCGGGCCGAATTCCCCACCCGTCCAACCGGGTTGATGGCGAAGGCCGCGGTATTGAACCACTTCAGGATGCGGTCGTTTCGCGAACGGCTGTTGTCGATCGCATAAGGATCGCCAATCTGATCGGCGCGATCCTTCAATTCGCCGTTGAGTGAATTGTTGATCCCGCTGTTCACCGTGAACGGCAGACCGCTGGTGAGTCGTGTGATTCCCGAGAGTTCCCAACCGCCTGTCAACATGCGCTGCCAGCCGCCGGTCGCCCTGGTGGGGATTTCATAGACCCACGATCCGGCAAAGACGTGCGGGATGTCAAAATCAGCCCGGCCTTTCTCGCAATTCGTCGTACAGAACGGGTCTTGTGGAAAGGCTCCTCCCACGCTGTAGGTGGAAACTGTATCGAGAGCTTTCGACCACGTGTACACGGAGGTGAAGGAGAGTCCATGTCCCAGCCGCTTCCGTGCGGTGAGTTCCAGTGCATGGAAGGAAGACTTGCCCGTCGACATCACATCGCGTACCGAACCAAAAAACGGCGCATAGATCCGCCGGCTGTCTACATTGGCCGCCGTCGAAAGCGGCTTTCCGTCCGGACCATTGCCGGGAATGTACCGTGCCGGATTCGACTGATTGGTTTGCTGCAGTCCCGACGCGACTTTGCCAACATACGCACCTTCCACCATGAAGGTGTCAGTCACCTGGTGTTGTAGATCGAGAGTCCAGCTTTGGATCACCGGGTTCCTCAGTTGCGCCACCGTGGACGACACAAACACAGGAGTAATGAACTGCGGATTCTTGCTTTCGTAGGCGCGGTACGGCCAGGGGTTGGGGAAGCCTCTATAAGGATCCGAAACTCCGCCTGGAGGGGCATTGAAGATTTCGCGATAAACGAACGGCTGATTGGATGCTCCTTGGGCCGTCGCATCGGGAATCAACAGATCGTGAAACACGCCGTAACTCATGCGGACCGAGCTCTTGCCCTTGCCGAATGGATCCCACGCCAAACCAATGCGCGGCTCCCAGTTGTTGCGGTCGGTTCGATTCAGGCCTCTCGGAACGCCGGTGTCGCCAGGAAACACAAGACCCGCGGGAGCACCAGGGTAGATGGTGGACTGTTGTCCGGGACGAAATACTGCCTTCCCGTCCTTGATAGGTCCGTTCGTGACGTACGGTGTCTGGATCTGATAGCGCATTCCCAGGTTGACGGTGAGGCGCGAAGAAATTTTCCAGTCATCCTGAAAGAAGCCCGCCGCTTCCCAGGCCACAACATCTTGGCCGGAAAACGTTTGGCGCTGATACTGGGCCGCGCGCCCCAACAGGAAGTCGGCAACGGGATTGCTTGTGATTTGGCCGTTGAATGTGAAGCTCCCCTCGTTCAGGTACCAGGCGTAGATAATGGACCGCACGCGGTTGATATCCGCACCCATCTTGAAGCTGTGGCTCCCCTTGATCCACGTAACGGTTTCTGATCCCTGCCGCGATTGCGTTGACTCAAACAGGTTGCAAAGGCCGGAAGTGCCCATGCTGAAGCGGCCCGAGACATTGAAGGAGGGATTGTTCGCCGCGCCGTCCGGAACGAAACTGGTGGAGCCGAAATCCCGCAGACTGCTCTGGTTGGCGCAATCGAACTTCTCGGGCAGACCGTGATAAGACAGCCGGAGCTGGCTCAACAGATTCGGCTGGAACGTGTGCGTGTCGGTCACCGTGAAGACCTTGGAACGGTTGGTGGCAACGAGCGGCGCATAATTCAGAAATTGCGAGTTGAAGAAAGGATCGTTTCGCCAGACGCGATCGAGGAAGAAACTGAAATTGAGAATATTTTTCTGCGTGATGATGCCATCGGTCTTGAGCAGAAACTGATTGCCGTTGATCGGATTGGAGCCGAGCTGCTGTAACAGCCCTGTCGGGCCCGGCAGCGGTATGAATTGGTTCATCACTTTCACCGTCACCGGATCGAAGCGGTTCGGGTTAATAAAGTAACGGCCCTGTGCGTCCGGCGCGATCGGCAGTCCCGTGGTTGGATCGTTCAAAGGCGTGGAAAAGAATCCAGCCCGCTCGGCGGCGGTCGGCGGCGTGGTATTCCGGAAGGCTTCCTGACGGATGCGAAGACCCTGATAGGAGCCGAACAGGAACAACCGGTTCTTGATCGCCGGTCCTCCCACTGCGAAGCCGTATTGGTTCTGCCTTAACTTTGCCACTTTCGAGCCAGGCTGATTGAGAAAGAAGTTCCGCGCGTTCAGCTTGTCGTTGCGCAGAAACTCCCAGAGCGAGCCGTGTAACTGGTTGGTGCCCGACTTGGTGACCGTGTTGAACACGGAGCCGGCATTCCGTCCGTACTCCGCGCTAAACGTGTTCGTGATCAGCCGGAACTCCTGCAGTGCATCGGGCGACGGCAGGTTCAGTCCGTTATTGTTATAGGCGCCGTTGTAGTGAACTCCGTCCAGCAGATAATCGTTCTCATTCACACGCGAGCCGCTGACCGAGAGATAGGAACCACCCCGCCACGTGTAAACCGTGGGAGCGGTGATCTGCGTAACACCCGCCACCAGGCTGGCAAGCTGAATGGGGTTGCGGCCGTTGAGAGGCAGCTCTACCATTCGCCGCTGTTCAATCACCTCTCCCAGGCTGGTCTCGCGTGTCTCAATCTGCGCGGGAGTGGCGCTGACCTCGACTGTCTGGGACGTTTCGCCTACCTTCAAGGTGATGTCCACGCGAACATTTTCATTCACTCGCAGCAAGATGTTCCGTTGTGCGTAACGTTGAAAATCCTTCCTTTCCGCTTCGATGGAATAAGAACCAGCTATGGGTAGAAGGGGTAATAGATACTGGCCGTCTTCAGTCGTGGTAGCCGTGTGCGTGATCCCTGTGGCTTCATTGGTCGCGATTACATTGACTTGTGGCACCGGACTTCCGCTGGCATCGGTAATCCTGCCGGAAATAGTGGCGGTAGTGATCTGGCCGGGCGAGACGGAGGGCCAGAGGAGGAGGAGAGTCATCATCCAAAACGAAGGGACGAGTAGAGTTTTACGCGCTGACATGGCTGACACCTTTGGTTAGAACTGGTAGTTTTTGCGATCCATTGTGGCTATGTGGCCGGACCACTTTGAGTAGACATTATCATTCCACTACGATCCTGTCAATGCCGAACAACTGTTAACTCCCGGTTTTGACAGATTTTGTGGGATTGTGGTAAAACCACTTTACAATGCCACCCAAACCCCGTGTGTACCTGATTGATGCGGTCGAGTCGCCTCTTTGCACCGAAGTGGAGCTGGAGAAATCGATTCTGGGCGATCACGCGGAGCTGATTTTCCTTCAGACAGGCGATTCCGAGGAGTTTCCTCAGGAACTGTATTCCGCGGACGCACTGGTTGTCACGCATTTTCCGCAAATTTCCGAGCGTGTTCTGCAGTCGTTCCAGAACCTGCAGATCATCGTGCGCAACGGAGTGGGGTACGACAACGTGGACACCGTGGCTGCCCGCCGCCTGGGAATCCCCGTCTGCAATGTTCCAGACTACGGCACTGAGGAAGTTGCAGACTTCGCCATTCTTCTGACACTGGCACTGCAACGAAATCTGTCGCCAGCCCTGAACGATGTCCGGAAGGGCAACTGGAGTTGGCGTTCCGCCGAACCGGGACGCCGGCTGCGCGGGCAAAAGTTCGGCATCGTTGGATGCGGCCGCATCGGCACAGCCACTGCTCTGCGCGCGAAGGCGCTGGGGTTCGCCGTTCAGTTCTACGATCCCTACATCACCGCAGGTTATGAGAAAGCAATCGGAGCGGGCAGATGCGCCAGCCTTGAGGAGTTATTAGGCAGCTCCGATGTGGTCTCGCTGCACTGCCCGCTGAATGGTTCGACGCGCGGTCTGATTGGGCATCCTGAGTTGCGATCCATGAGGCAAGGCGCGTTTCTAGTGAATACCGCGCGCGGGCCGCTGGTCCAGGAAACGGCTCTTATAGAGCTACTGCGAACAGGGCACCTGGGTGGTGCGGCGCTGGATGTGCTGGAGAATGAGCCGGCCTGTTCTCCGGAACTCTTTCACTTCTCAAACTGCCTCATCACGCCCCACATCGCGTTCTATTCCGCGGACGCGGTGCTGGAGATGCGGGGCAGCGCCATGAGGAATGTGCTCCGGCGGTTGCAGGGCTTTGACCCAATCAATGTGGTCAATCAAGTGGTTGTCAGTCAAACCCAACCCGCGATGACCCGCTAGGCGAGCAACAGCAGAGGCTGCTCGATGGCCTTCGCAATGGCGTCCAGGAACTTCGCCCCCAGCACACCATCCGCAACGCGGTGGTCGACCGTCAGCGTCAATCGCAGAGTGGGACGAACCACCAGCTGGCCGTCGATCACAAACGGTCGCGGACCAATGCGTCCCGCTGCGAGAATACAGCTCTCCGGGGGATTCACGATTGCCTGGAATTCATCCACTCCGAAAGCCCCCAGGTTGGAAAGGGTGCAGGAGCCATCCTGCATCTCGCGAGGATCCAGCTTGCCTTCCTTTGCCTTTGCGCTCAACTCGGAGCGCCGCCGGGCCAATCGTGAAATCGGTAGTTGATCAGCCCCGGTAATCACCGGTACCAGGAGCCGCGTCGGGCTCTGCAAGGCGAAGCCGAGGTTGATCCCCGTGCGAGGTTCGATGTGATCTTTCTGCCAGGATGCGTTCATACCGGGAACTTCCTTTAACGCAACGGCCATGGCCTTCAACAGAAAATCGGTAAAGCTCAGCCGGACTCCTTCGCGCGATTCCACAACGGCTAGCAACTGGTCCCTCACGGCTGAAAGCGGCCCGGCGTCCAACTCGCGGCGCAGGCTGAATTGCGGCACCGTGCCCGCGCTCTCCTCCATCTTTTCGGCGATTCGCTTCCTTGCCGACGTGGCGCTGCGATCCTCGGATTTCTGAGGGCGGTTATTGAACATGGCCCTTACATCGCATTCGCGGATACGTCCAAATTCACCTGAGCCCGGAATTCCTGCCAGATCGACGCCCAGCTCCGATGCAACCCGCCGTGCCCTCGGGCTGACCAGCGGCCCGTTGCGGCGGACCCTAACGGATTCCACCGGTGCTGCTGCCACTGCCGCTTTCGCCATCGAATCCCCGACATGAGCGATCACGGTTCCCACCGGCACCACCACTTCTTCCTGAATCAGAACGTCGGTGACGAAACCCTTGCCCGGAGATTCCACTTCCATATCTACTTTGTCGGTTTGCACGATGAAGAGGGGCTCGCCCTTTTCAATGGAATCGCCCGCGGCCTTCAACCACCGGAGCACGGAGCCTTCCGTCATGGTGATTCCCAACTGCGGCATTACAATCTCGTGGGTCATCGCGCGGTTCCTAGCTCGCCACCAGACGCCGTACCTCAGTCACGATAGCGTCCACAGAAGGCAGCATCGCGGCTTCCAAAACCGGATTGAACGGATGTGGAGTATGCAGAGCGCCAAGCCGGCTTACGGGCGCATCCAGCGAATCGAAGGCTTTTGAGGCCACCATGGCGGCTGCCTCCGCCGAGAAGCCGCAGAACGATTGGGCTTCATCCACAATCAGCAGCCGGCCCGTTTTATGCACCGATTCCAGCAGAGTCTGCTCGTCAAACGGGACGATGGTTCGCGGATCGATCACCTCTACCGAAATGCCTTCCTTCTCCAACTGCGCGGCGGCGTCCATGGCATGCCACACCATCAGGCTCATCGCGAGGATTGTGACGTCCTTCCCCTTCCGGCAGACATTGGCTTGGCCGAACGGAATGGTGAACTCACCCGTCGGCACTGGCCCCTTCTTGTTATAGAAAAACTTGTGTTCAATAAATATGACAGGTCCGTCATCGCGGATCGCCGTCTTCATCAGCCCTTTCACATCTGTGGCGGAAGAGGGTAACACCACTTTGAGTCCCGGGATGTGCGCAAACCAGGAATAGAAGCAGCGCGAATGGTGCGGACCAGTACAACGCGCACTGCCCATGGCTGCCCGGACCACCAATGGGACTTTGATCTTTCCGTTTGAGGTGTAGTGAATAGTAGCGGCTTGTTCGACTATCTGTCCCATCGCCTCCATAATCATGTCCAGGAAAACGATGTCCACCACCGGCCGCGCTCCGGCCATGGCCGCACCGACGCCCATACCCACCTGGCCCAGCTCCGAGATCGGCATGTCCCGCACCCGCTTGTCGCCGAACTCCTCCCACAGGCCTTTACTCTGCTTGAAATTGCCGCCTCGCGCCCCGATCCCTTGCCCGATGTAGAAGACCGACGAATTCAGCCGCATCTCCTCCTGCAGGCCTTCGACGGACGCCTCGACATATTGAATACTGCGATCTTCGGGCATAGGATGTTTTCTCTCGTTTCAGGCGTACACGAAATGTGTGACGGTGGCCGGGTCGGCCTCCGGACTGGCCTTTGCAAACTCGTAAGCTGCTTCGATTTCAAGTTCGACTTCTCGCTCAATCTTGAGAAGTTCCGCTTCTTTCATGGCGCCCGACTGAACTGCGTTCTTTGCCAGACGGTCGATGGGGTCGCGCAGCTTCCATTCCGCGATCTCGTCCTTGCTTCTGTATCCGGTGCCTGGATCGCCTTCGAAGTGCCCAAGAGGACGATAGGTCTCGCACTCAATCAATGTTGGACCCTCACCGGCGCGTGCCCGCGCGATGGCTTCACCCGCCACGCGATGGACCTCCAGAACATCGTTGCCGTCGATGCGGATTCCCGGGATGCCGTAAGCGGCCCCTCGAGTGGACACATTGGTGTTCTTCGTCACACGGTGGAACGGTGTTTCCGTGGCGTATAAGTTGTTCTCGCACACAAAAACCACCGGCAGCAGGAGCGCGGCAGCCAGGTTGATCCCTTCGTGAAATGCGCAGTTGTTGACGGCGCCATCGCCGAAGAAGCTGACCGCGACGTGGCCGTCCCCGCGCAAGGCAGTCGCCATGGCCGCGCCGGTGGCGATGGGGATGCCCGCGGCGACAATTCCATTGGTGCCCAAAAATCCGCAGGCGGGATCGTAAATATGCATGCTGCCGCCGCGACCGCCGTTAATGCCGCTTGGCTTGCCCCAAATCTCCGCGAAGGCCTCGTTTACCGGCACTCCTTTCGCCAGGGCATGCCCATGTCCACGGTGTGTGCTGGTGACATAGTCATCCTTTGAAAGATGCGCGCACACCCCAGCCGCGACTGCCTCCTCACCCACATAGAGATGGATGAAGCCCGGCATCACCCCCGAGCGGTATGTATGTTGAATCTTCAATTCAAACTGCCGCATCCGCTGCATGCTGCGATACAGCGCCGATACGAGGTCAACGGGCATCTTTACGCCTGGACTGATAGACTCACTAATTGGTATAGCCATCAGTCCAAAAAGGTATCAGAGATTTCGGGACGGTGTCAACCGAGAAGCTACTTTCCTCGGTGATAAAGCAAGGACGGGCTCGGTTGGCGCTCTTTCTCGTGGATTTCACGGATCGTCTCAAATTCCCTGGCAGCTTCCTTTTCACGGCCCAATTTTCTGTAGACGGTCGCCAGCGTCATGTGCGACGGCACGTGATCCGGCCGCAAAGCCACCGACCGCTCCAGGGCGGCCACTGCTTCCTGCAGTGAATTCTGCCGGAGGAGAATTTTCCCCAGAAGGCTGAGGCTCGCGGCGAAATTGGGATTCAGTTGCAAGGATTTCCTCAAGAGCTTTAGCGACACATCATCGGAAAGCGCCAAACCTTCCCGAGCGGCCGCCAGATAGAAGTAACCCCTGTAGTCTTCCGGATTCCGTTTCGAGTAAGCTTCGGAGACTTGCACCAGTTCCTCAAATTTGGAGCTCTGCAGCAGCGCCGTGCCAAGCCCATCAAAAGCGATGCGGGATGACGGCTGTTGCCGGAGGCACTCCTGCAGTTCGCCGGCAGCCTCTTCATACCTGCCGATTTCCTTCAGAGCCAATCCCCTTCCCAAGCGAATTAGAAACGACTTCGGAAATAATTGTTGAGCGTCTGTGAAGATATCCAATGCCGCGAGTGGCGTATTGTGAGAAAGAAATATTTGCCCCAGTTGCAGATGGCCCGCTTCGCTCCGCGGTTCCATTTGCAAAGCGGCCTCGGCTTCGGACACCGCGCGCGGCAAGTCGCCCAAACCCTCATAAGCCTTCGACGCCAACAGGTGCCATTGCAAAGAGCCGTTTGCATGGCGCGATAACTCTTCCGCCGCGGACTGATACCGGCCAGCGGAGATCAGGCGTTCCACCGGCGCGAGCGAATTTTGGGCCAGGGCCAGCCCCGCTATCAGGATTGCCGCATACCGCATCAGCTAATATTATTGTCGTGTCTCGCCTATGGCAACGGCTTGCCTTGATCTTCGTTGCTGCCGGCAAATGCTTCGCTGCGGATTACGTCGGACCGGAAAAGTGCCGCGCCTGTCATCCGGCCGAGTTCGCAACTCAATCGCATTCGCGCCATAACTCCGCACTGCGGCCCATCAACGATACGCCGCTACCCGCACTGCTGGCCGGCTCGCCCATTCAGGAACGCTCGGGAGTTTCATTTGAGTACACGCCGGGTCCGAACAACTTATTGCTCGCCGTGACGCAGGGGGGGAAGCGGCTGGAAGCCAGTTTGGACTGGGCCTTCGGCTCCGGAGCCCAGGCATATACACCAGTGGGCATTCGCAACGGCAGTTACTTCGAACACCGCGTCTCGTACTACACTTCCGCCGGGCGTCCCGGCAGGACATTAGGACATCCCGGTGAGGCATCGCGGTCTCTGGAATCGGCATTGGGAATGGTGCAGAGTTCCGAGACAATCAATCGCTGCTTTAACTGCCACGCAACAGGAGTCCGTCCGGGGCCGGACCTTTCGAAAATGCGCGCCGGCATATCGTGTGAGAGATGCCACGGACCTGGATCTGAGCATTTGAATGACACGCGATCCATTAACGGACTCTCCAAGCTGACAGCCGATGCTTCGGTGCGATTCTGCGCACAGTGCCATCGTTCCCCGGTGTCCACAGATTCCAAAGCCGCTCCGGAAGTGAAAGATCCCTTGTCCATCCGGTTTCAGCCCGTCGGTCTGATGGCAAGCAGGTGCTTTCAAAAATCGGGCACGCTGTCGTGTGTCACCTGCCATAACCCCCATGAGGATGCCCGTCGGGAGCCCGCCTTCTACATCGCGAAATGTATCGGCTGTCACGCCTCGGAACCGGTGCCGAACCGCCCTACAGCATGTGGGCTTTCTAAGCACGAGAACTGCCTGCCGTGTCACATGGAGCGCCGCGCTCCCGCTGAGTATCTCAGCTTTACCGATCACCGCATCCGAATTTACGAAAAACTCTCGCGTGATTCCGTCAGGTAGACATCTGGTAATCCCACGTATATACTTTTCCGGGGAGGAGCGCATAATGCGTTTGTTTATTTGTTTTCTCGTGCTTTCTGTTTCAGCGTTTGGTCAAGGAAATACCAGTTCGATTGTCGGGACCGTCACCGACCCCAGCTTGGCCGTTGTAGCGGGAGTCAAAGTCGTGGCGGTCAATGTCGCCACCGGAGTTCAAACCGGCGCTATGACCGACAACTTCGGCAATTACATCGTTAATCTTCTGCCACCCGGCACTTACCAGGTGGAGGCGGAGGTATCAGGCTTTAAGAAGTTTGTGCGGCAGAATGTCGGCCTGGATATGACACGGCAATTGCGTATCGACATTCCTTTGGAAACGGGCGCAGTGACCGAGACGGTCAGCGTAAACGCGACCACCCCATTACTGGAAACCGAGACAGGCTCACTTAGTACAACCATCGAAAACCGGCAGGTTTCCAGCCTGCCCAGCATCGGAAGAAACCCTCAGGATTTTCGCCTGTTAGTTCCAGGAGTCGCGCTAAACAGGGATGGCAACGCCGTCACGCAAGGAGGGCTCGTTCGCAAGGATCCGTACTATATCGACGGCGCGCACAGCAGTAGCCACGTTTGGTCGGGAAACCCTGTGAATCCTAACCCGGACGTGATCCAGGAGTTCAAGGTCCTGACCAATAGCTTCTCGGCCGAATACGGCGAGACCAGCGGCGCCGTTATGTCTTCCATCACTAAGTCGGGCACCAATACGGTTCACGGCTCACTGTTTGAATTCTTTCGCAACGACAAGCTAAACGCCGGCAATTACTTCACTCATACGCGGCCAATTATCAGGCGCAATCAATACGGCGGAACCGTCGGCGGACCCATCATCAAAAACAAAACTTTCTTCTTCTTTGATATTCAATACACAAAGCAGCGTGGGACGTCAGCCTTTACAAATCTGTCGGTTCCCACCCCCGACTTCAAACGTGGAGATTTTTCCAGCATTCTCGGCGCTCAGGTTGGCACGGACGTTCTGGGCAGGCAAGTCTTCCGCAACCAAATCTTTGACCCGGCGACGGCGCGCACGGTAACTGCGAATGGACAGTCGGTCGTGGTGCGCGACCCGTTCCCGGGAAACATCATTCCGACGAGAGTTCTGAGCCCGGCGGCTCTCAAGATTCAGCAGTTGTTTCCGAACCCGCAGATCAATGCGATTGCCGCCAACTACAGCAACTTT
Source organism: Bryobacteraceae bacterium (assembly GCA_040002435.1). GTDB lineage: Bacteria > Acidobacteriota > Terriglobia > Bryobacterales > Bryobacteraceae > JANXXV01. The sequence continues at coordinate 2,142 of JBDUEM010000058.1, read as the reverse complement.
GGAAGCATCAAAGACGACAACTACGAATTCGACATCAAGATCGACCATCACTTCTCTGAAAAGGATACGCTGATGGCGCGCTATTCCAGCCGCAATACCAAGAACACTCCGGCACAGCCTTATCCGGATCCAAACGCCGGCGGAGGCGTTCCAGGCGTGCTGGGGCAGGGCCTCTACACCAACAACCTCTCGTTCCAGGGAGTTGTGAACTACGTGCACGTCTTCAGTCCCCGCGCTACCAACGACCTTCATCTCGGGTGGTTTCAGGTCTATCCCAAACGGCCGGTTCCTGGCTTCGGCACGGTCAGTACGGATTCCTTGGGAATCCTCGGGCTCCCCAATGGGGGCGACAAACTGGGCACGCCCGATTTTCAGTTCACCAATTTTGCGCGTTTGGGCGCCACCAGCGACACACTGTTCTTTGAGCTGCAGAACAGCGACTCCCTGGTCAACGTGACCTCAGTCGTCTGGAATCGCCACAACATCCGCTTCGGGGGCGAAGCCAGGAAAATTCGAACTGACAACCTGCAACCCAATCCCGGCGCGACTCTCTGGAGATTCCAGAATTTGTTCACCGACCAAAGAGGCGTTGCCAATACAGGCTTCGACTATGCCAGCTTCCTGCTGGGACTTCCGGCGCAGATGGGTTATCGTATCTTTCCGGGCTTCTTCAAATCGCGAACCTCCGTTTACGCGCTCTTTATCCAGGACGATATCCGGATTAACCGCAAGCTGACCGTCAACCTTGGATTGCGTTGGGACGCACCTCTCTACTATCACGAAGCGCAGAACCGCAGCGGCGTGTTCGATTTGACCAAGGGACGGTACGTGCAATTCGGTACTAATGGGTTTCGTGACACGCCCTGGAAAAACGATTGGAACAACTTCGGCCCCCGTATCGGCTTCGCCTACAGCCCATTCGGCAATAACAAGACAGTGGTCCGCGGAGGCTATGGCATTTCCTATGTCGGCACCATGAGCAGCGGCGCCTTCGGGTTTATGCAATCCGACCCGATCTTCGCCGACGCCGATGTCGGCCGCTACAATACAGTGGATAACATCACCCCAAGGACCACGTTGGACCGCGTGCCCTATGTGCCCGCCGACAAGACAGGCAGCAATGCGAGTTCCGTGAGTATTTATCCGGACAGCAACCCGATGTCTTATCTGCAGCAATGGAATCTCAACATCCAGCGGGAAATCGCGACGGTTATGGTTGAAGTAGGTTACTCCGGTACAAAGGGAACTCATCTGCAGTATGGAGGCTACAACCTGAACGCAATCCCGTTGAATCTGGCGTCCACAGCGCAGGGACGGTTCATTGCTCCCTATGTTCCTTATCCGCAATATCCCGTCGGTGTAAACGTGCAAACCTGGCAAGGCTCCTCGAACTACAATTCACTGCAGATGAAGGCGGAGCGCCGGTTTGCTTCCAGCCTGGGATTCCTGGCGGCGTTCACTTATCAGAAGCTGATCAACGTGGGCGAACAGGGATTCCGCGATCCACTGGGGAACCGGAACTTGGACCGCGGCATCTCTCCCGACAGTTCGCCGTTCCGGTTCACTCTGGCTTACAACTACCAGTTCCCCGTCGGCCGCGGACACCGCTGGCTCAGTAAAGGAATCGGAGATGCGGTTCTTGGCGGATGGGAACTCAACGGCATAACCACGATTCAAGCCGGATTCCCGCTCACGCCCGGTTACAACATCGATAGCTGTGTCTGCGGAAACGGAGTCAATCGGGCGAGCGTTCTTCGCAATCCGAATCTGGACACGTCTGCGCGAAGCCTGGGTAAGTGGTTTGACACCGACGCTTTTGTAGCACCTGCGCAATACACCATCGGGAACGCGGGGCGCGGTCTGATCTGGGGACCGGGTACCAAGAACTTCGACCTGGAGATCGGAAAACGATTCTCTCTTCCGAAGTTTCGCGAGGGCTCCAATCTTCAGGTACGCGGGGAGCTCTACAACATCATGAACAGCCCCTACTTCGACAACCCCAATGTAACGCTGGGTTCGTCCACGTTCGGCCGTATTACTAATGTGAGTAACAGTCCACGCCAGGCGCAGTTAGCTTTGAAGTTAGTTTTCTGAGTGTGCCATGAGCAAAAGAGTCGGCGACAGACGGCTCTTTTGCGTAAC
>JBDUEM010000057.1:0-30673 GCA_040002435.1 Bryobacteraceae bacterium | reverse complement strand
GCAGTCTTTATTAGTGGGCTCTACGCGCGAGGGATCGCGGCTGTGAACGGCCCTGTGGACGGACTCCCTGGGAACGTTTATCAGCTCTCCGTTTACGTCCCCGACCCAGTCTCGCTTGCCATCCAGAATCCGAATTTCACCGGGTTCAAGTTTCCACCACAGGTGGGCATAAAACTCGTTTTGGGAACCGTAAATTCGTCCAATTTCGATAATTCCGCGATGGTCAGTCAAAGCGGCATTATTCTGAATCTAAAATGACGCGTTTTGGTGGCAACTTTTAGCTACTTTTTGCGCTATATATCATGAGCCCCGCTCAAGGGACGGCGGGTCCCCGGACCCGCAGCCAGCCCCCTGGCTGGCAGTAGCTAGGAGAAAACAAAATGACCACGAAACATGTCGCGATCGTCTCGGACACCCCGTCAGTTGCGCTAGCCGAGGTCTCCAATGTCAGTGCTGCTATTCAGAAACAGGTAACGCGAGATTTCGGCCCACTCTGGGACGTCACCGCCACCGTCGACGCATTCGCAAGTCTCGAATCCGTACCAGTCGATTACTGGCCCGTCATCATCCGTGACGATATCAAGGAACCCGGCGCGGCCGGATACCACACCGATCAGAACGGCCAGCCTTTCGCGCTGGTACAAGCTGACTCAGGCTGGGGCCTCACAGCCAGCCACGAAGTTCTTGAGATGCTGGCCGATCCGTTCGGCAACCGCACCATTGCCGGTTCCCCGCCGCCGCAGGCAACCGGGAAAGCCAAAAAACTGGCCCGCGTAGTCTACTTGGTTGAGGTGTGCGACCCGCCGGAAGATGAGTCGTTCGCCTATCGCTCCAATGGCGTGCTCGTTTCCGACTTCATCACGCCACATTACTATGACCCCACCTCCGCCCCCAGCGTTAGGTACAGCTTCGGCGGCAACGTGAAAGGTCCTCATTTGGTTCTAAAGAACGGATACGTCAGTTTCGGAGATCCACTGACCAATCACTGGTATCAGGTCCTCGTCCAAGGTGGAAAGGCGGTAACCAAGAGTCTCGGTATCATGAACGCCGCGGGGAAGAGCATCCGCGAGATAATCGACTACCGTTCGCGCAAAGCCCGGAAAGGCTATCGGACAGGGGAGGTGGCCAGCAGCAAGCTACTCGCTGCCGCGGCGGGGCGAAACGACATCATGGATGCATCAGCCGGCAGGGCGGCGCTCCTGCGCGAGCACATCAAAACCTTGATGAACGATAATTAGGTGTGGCAGTAAACAAGGATGACTCGCAGGCGGCGCGTGAAGAACGCGCCCGCCGCCTGCGGGAACAGATCGATGGCTTGAAAACGGGGACTGAGCCCGCCAAACCTCCCAAGCGCAAAAAATCCATCAAGGAACAGTTGGACGACGCCAGCCGCAAGCAGGGCGGTGAATCGATTTAGCACTTCGGTTCGTTAGCGGTCAGTCACAACGTTCTTCCACATTTCTCAATTCCCCGAACCCAACAAAACACAGGCATATCATCACTGGAAGGCATCTCCCCCTTCCGCCACACCAGAGACCGCTCCCTATCCTGACAATGGAAAGGAGAGATACGATGTCTATGGAGAGGTTGCGGTTTCCCATGAAGCTAACCCTATCGAGCCTTTGCCTGATCGCCGCACCGGCGTTCGCCCAAATCAGCTACAACGCGCAAATCAAGCCAATCCTCGACCAGAATTGCAGCAAGTGCCACAGCGCCGCGGACCGCGCCAGCGGCTTCGACGTCAGCACTCCGCCCCTGCTCCAGAAAGGCGGCCTCAAAGACGGCCCCGGCTTCGTTCCCGGCAAACCAGAGGAAAGCGCCATCATCCTGCACATCGAAGGCAAGCGCGAGCCTCGCATGCCGAGAGGTGGTCCGCCGCTCGCGCCCGAACAAATCGCCGTCATGCGCCAATGGGTCGCCGCCGGTGCGCCGTCCGCTGATTTCATCGACCGCGAGAAAGCAATGATCGAGCGCCGCAACAGCCGCTTGCCCCCTGCGCCGCCCGCCGCTTCGATTGACGCATTTATCGAAGCCAAATGGACGAACAAAACGCCGCCGGCCCTGTGCGACGATGTGGCCTTTCTCCGCCGCGTCTACCTCGACGTCATCGGCGTGATTCCCACGATGGAAGAAGCCCGGCGTTTCCTCTCCGAATCGAAGGCAGATAAGCGCGCCGCCCTGATCGAAGAACTGCTCCACCGGGATAACGACTACGCCGCCCACTGGACGCCCTTCTGGGAAGAAGCCCTCGGCAGTTCCACCGCTCCCGTCACCGGAGGCATTCCCAACCACGGCAACCACCGCGACTGGCTCTTCCGCAGCTTCGCCGCCAACAAGCCTTTCGACGTGATGGTCGCCGAACTGATCGACCCTACCATGCCCGGCCACCCGAAATTCCGGGACGGTATGGCGAACGGCAAGACGCTGCAGGTCGGCTACATCTTAAGTAACGATCATACGGAGACCATTCAAAGCGCCGCCAACGTGGCCCAGGTCTTCATGGCCACCAGCATGAAGTGCGCCAGTTGCCACAATCACTTTCTGAACAGCGAGTGGCCGCAGACCCGCTTCATGGCCTTCGCCGGCCTCTTCTCCCCCAAGGATCTGGAACTCATCCGCTGCGAGCGCAAGAGCAACCAGTTCATCCCGGCCAAATTTCCGTTTGAGGTGCCGGGCGCATCGCCCGCAATTCCCGCCACCGGTGATGAGCGGCTCAGCCTGGCCGCGGCCCTGATCACCGATCCGGCAAATCCGCGTTTCGCGAAGGCCATCGTCAACCGGCTGTGGCGCCGCTACCTCGGCCTGGGCCTGTTTGAGCCCATCGACGATTTCCGCAACGACCGCCCGGCCACAAACCCCGAACTCCTCGACTGGCTGGCAACCGACTTCGTGCGCAGCGGCTACGACTTGAAACACGCCATCCGTCTGATCCTGAACAGCCGCACGTATCAATACCGCTACGACCCGGCCGAGGAAGACCATTTCGATGTCTCCAAACCCGCCAAACCGCGTTATTACCGCTCGCCCTCGCTCCGCAAGCTCACCGCCGAGCAGCTGCTAGACAGCATCATCCTGGCGGGAAGCCAGAAGTTGGAGCCAGAGAAGCGCGTCTATCTGGACAAGACCACCACGGCGTTAACCCGGGCTCTTGGCCGTCCTGCGTCCCGGAATGAGATCAGCACCGCGCGGTCTGAGGAAGTAGCCGTGGTGCAGTCGCTGGAGCTGTTGAACGGGGAAGAATTCCACGATCTGGTGTACTCGGGCGAAATACTCGAGAAGGCGAAACCGGAAACTATCTACTGCGCCGCCCTCAGCCGTCCGCCGTCGGAAACTGAGCGGATTCAATCGGTTAAGTATTTGGAACAGGCCGTTTTCGCACAAACGAACCCAGTTGGCGATCGGCTGTGGATCGACAACAACCTGCCTCTGGGCGAACCGCTGCCGAACGCTCCCGGCGTCACCCGCCGCGTCTTTCGCAGCGGAAGCGCGCCCCTCGCCTACGGACCGAAGGACGTTCTTTTCGCCGAAGGAATGATCGACCCGCAGGACCCTCCGAAACAAATCACGCTGCAGTGGCAGATTGTCGGTCAGGATTCGTTCATCTACCGAAAATCGTGGGGCACAGCTAAAAGCCCTCTGCCGGAAAGTGGGAAATGGCTGCGTTTCGAAATTCCACTCAGTGAGCTGACGCCACGCGCCAGCAGCGGAAAGATCACCGGCTGGGCCTTTGATCAGACCGGCGGCAAAGTGGAATGGCGCAAAGCCGGCATCAGAATCGTACCAACGAACCCACTTACGGAACTGCGGGGCGACATCCTCTGGGCCCTCACCACCAGTCCCGAGTTCCAGTACATCCACTAGGAGAATGGACATGAATCGACGCGAATTTCTCTTGGGCAGTCTGGCGGCGGGAACGGCGCTCGGGCAGCAACCCGCGCCCAAAGCCGACTCGGTCATATTCATCTGGCTCCCCGGCGGTGTCGCGCACACTGACACCTGGGACCCCAAAAAGCACACCCCCTACCGGCAGGGAATGAAAGGCAGTGAGCTTCTGGGAACATGCCCCAGCATTCCCACTAAAATCGACGGCGTCTTCCTCGGCAAGGGCCTCGAAAACATCGCTTCCGTGCTCGACAAGGGAACCGTCGTCCGCTCCCTCGTCAGCCAGACCAAGTTCGGCGCCATCCATCTGAAGGCTCAATATTACGCAAACACCGGCTACCTGTTCCCAGCGGGCGTGAAAGTCCCCAGCACAGGTGCCGTCATCAGCCGCACCCTGGGCCGCCGCAATGCGAACGTCCCCGGCTATATTTACATCGGCCGCGATATCGATTCCAGCGATGAGGAGAAGCTGTTCATCAGCGAGTACCTTGGCCCCGGATTCTATGGCGTGAACTATGCCCCCTTCATGATCCCCGAACCGGCCAAGGGGCTCTCGACGCTAAACGCCGTCAGCGGGATGAAGATGGACCGCCTCGACCGCCGCCAGGAATATCTCAAAACCATCACCGGCCTCGAGCAGAAGCAACTGCTCACCGCCAACAAAGCCGCGGACTATATAAAGGTGATGGAAGACGCCCGGGCCATGATGGACTCGCCGGTCAAGAAATCGTTCGACTACGGCAAGGACGAAAAGCCCGAGACCATCCGCGCCTATGAGCCCGACATTACTACCGACCAGTTGATGGACAAGACGTACTTCAACGGGAACCGCTTCGGCCACGGCCTGTTGCTGGCGCGGCGGTTGGTGGAATCCGGCGCCCGCTTCATCCAGGTGGAGTATCAATACGGACCGTTCAAGGGCTTCGATATGCACGAGAACGGGCAGCAGCGCATGGTGGAAATGAAACGGCAGATCGACAAGCCCATCGCTCAACTCATTCGCGATCTGGAGCAACGTGGCCTGCTTGACCGGACCATGGTAGTGATCGCCAGCGAATTCGGCCGCACGATTGCATCGCAGCCTGCCGCGGGCCAGGAGCCGGACGGCTTTGCCGAGCGCCACAACGGCAGTGAACTGGTGATTGAAAACGAGAAAATGTACGGCTTCCACGGCCACTTCAGCAGTTGCAACAGCATGCTTTTCTTCGGAGGCGGTTTCAAACGCGGCCTGGTCCACGGCAAATCAAACCCGGAACATCCCATGGTCGCCATCGAAAATCCCGTGGACCTGATCGATGTTCGCGCCACTATCTTCCATGCCCTGGGCATCAAGCCGGACCAGAACTTCGTGACGGAGGGTCGTCCTTTCTACGTCACCAAGGACGGAAAAGGAGTGCCCATCGCAGCGCTACTCAGTTAAGGGCGGGATAGTCCGTATAGCCGGTAAGCAGGTCTATCTGTCCATCGTGCGCGCCGCATCGGATAGTCTAGTAAGGAATGGTAAAGAATGTTTTGGGAAGTGTCCTGCAGACATGCTGCGTCGATCCGTTGACGGGCTTCTATCGCGATGGGAAATGCAACACAGGTCCTGACGATTTGGGAAAGCACACCATCTGTGTTTTGGTGAACGACGAATTTCTGCAGCATCAGAAGTCCATCGGAAACGACTTGATCACGCCGCGTCCGGAGTATGGCTTTCCAGGATTGAAAGCCGGCAACGGCTGGTGCGTTTGCATCGAACCGTGGAAGAAGTCCTTCGACGCCGGAGTCATCGCCCCTGTCCGTCTGGAGGCGACACACGAAAGTGTACTGGAGATTGTCTCTCTCGAAATGCTCCTGAAGTGCGCGCGCGTCAACTAGACCGACGCTTTCCGTCCCCGCGGCCCCAGTTCGATCGCCTCCACGGCGGATACCTTGCCGGCCTCAACGGTAAACCGCAGCATGGTGCGGATTTTGTGCCATCCGTGGTGCCCGCATGCGCCCGGATTCATGTGCAGCATGCCCAGCGTCGGGTCGCGCGTCACTTTCAGGATATGTGAGTGGCCGCAAATGAAGAGACCCGGCTGCAGCCGCCGCAGTTCCTTCTTCGCCCGTGGGTTGTCGATATGGGTCATGTACACGCTGAGGCCTTCGCAGTCCCAGGAGAGATCCTCCGTGAGACCGGCTCGCAGTTCGGCCCCGTCGACATTGCCGTAAACTCCGCGCGTTGGCTTGAACGCCTGGAGCCGGTCGAGAACTTCGACGCTTCCGAAGTCGCCGGCGTGCCAGACCTCGTCGCACGCCGAAAAGTAGCTGAATACGGCTTCGTCCAGAAAGCCGTGCGTGTCTGAGAGCAATCCTATTCGCACTCTAGTATTGTGTTACGAGATGCGAGTCAGAGTTCTAGGAATGATAATGATGGCCGGCGCTGCATGGGCACAGCTGAAAGCCCCACTTACCCCGTGGCGGGGAGCCGGCAAGACCCCATGCGTAGGTTCCGACGGCGGAGTCTACCAGTGTCCTTCACCTCCGGGACAGGTGGCCGTGCGCGCGGGCCGTCTCTTTGATAGCAAGTCCGGCCGGATGCTGACGGGGCAGGTGGTGCTCATCTCGGGTGAGCGGATCGCCGAGGTAGGTCCGGCGTCGCAGGTGAAGATCCCGGCCGGCGCGCAGGTAATTGACTTGAGTAAGGCGACTGTCCTGCCCGGCCTGATCGACGCCCATACGCACATGTTCAACACAAGGGAAGCGGGAGGAACGACGGAGCGCTCCATGCTCATCGCGGTCCAGAACGCGCAGGCGGACCTGAGAGCCGGCTTCACAGCGGCGCGTGACATGAGCTCGCATGACAACGGATACGGCGACGTCGAGATCCGCAATGCGATCAACGAGGGCCGCTTGGACGGTCCGCGCTTTCAGGTCTCCACCCGCGGAATCGGCTGGAGTGCCTCGCCCTTGAACAAGACGTCCGCGGCCGATCCGCTGGCTCGCGCCGTGGTCCACACTGTGGAGGAGGCGCGCGCCGAGGTACGCGAACAGGTCCGGCGGGGCGCGGACTGGATCAAGCTCTATCCGGCCGGAGGTTACAGCTTCTCGCCATCCGGAAAGGATCAATACGAAGTCACTTATCCGTTACCTGTCTTGCAGGCGCTGATCGACGAGACACACAAGCTGGGGAAGAAAGCGGCCTGCCACGTGTATGGGGGCGAGGGGCAAAGGAATTCGATCGTCGCCGGGTGCGACACCATCGAGCACGGATTCGGCCTCAACCAGGAAGAGACCAACATGATGGCCGCAAAAGGGCTGTATTACGATCCCACGCTGGTCCGCTACACTGAACCCTACATGGACGATAACGACGAGAAGAATACCGGCGGCAAATATCGCATGATCCCCATCTTCGAGAAGGCGGCAACGATGGCAGCCGCCACGAAGGGCATCAAAGTAATGATGGGCAGCGGTGTGGATGGGTCTACCTATCCTCACGGGACACAGGCACTGGACTTTGAAGCGCTGGTGAAGCGCGCACACCTGACGCCGGCGCGGGCCATGCAAGCCGGAACCAGCATCAACGCGGAAGTGTTGGGGTGGCAGAACGAAATCGGTTCGATCGAGAAGGGGAAGTACGCTGATCTCATCGCCGTTCCCGGTGACCCTCTGGCGGATATCACCGAATTGCAGCACGTCCAGTTTGTCATGAAGGGCGGTAAGGTAATTCGCCATTGATGAATAGCGGTTGGCTGCTGCTCATCATCCCCGGACTCATCTGGGGCGCGTCCTTCCTATTCATTGCCGAGGGCCTTCGCTCCATTGGGCCGAGCGGAGTTTGCTTCGTACGCATCTGTATCGGGTTTGCTACTTTGGCGCTGTTTCCTTCGGCCAGGAAACCCGTAGCGCGAGCCGATTGGGGCAATGTGGCCTGGCTGGGATTGCTTTGGTTCGCTTTCCCTCTCAGCATGTTTCCCTTCGCCGAACAGCGCGTCTCTTCGGCGCTAACCGGAATGTTGAATGGCGCGAACCCGCTGTTCGCGACTCTTGTTGCGGCCTATATCGTGCGGCGTGCGCCGTCGCGCGGAGTCGCCGCTGGCCTTGCCGTCGGCCTGACCGGAACCGTTCTCATTGCGTTACCGGCGATGAACGAAGGACGCAGCAGCGCGATTGGGATCGCCATGATCCTCGCGGCGCTGGTCTCCTACGGTGTTGCTCTCAGCATCGCTCGGTCCTTGCAGCAGCAATACGGTGCTGTCCCCGTGATCTGGCGTGCGCAGGGCGTAGCGCTGATACTCACGGCTCCGCTCGGGATACCGGATCTGTTCACGGCCCACTGGTCGTTGTATCCGGCCTTATCCTTGCTCGCGCTCGGAATATTTGGGACGGCGATCGCCAACGTGGTGCTCGCCTCCGCGGCAGGGCGCTTTGGCGCAGCGCGGGCGTCGAGCACGACATTCCTGATTCCCGTAGTGGCGTTGGCACTCGGAGTCGCCGTCCGTAATGAGCAGGTGGCGCTCTTATCCGTCGCCGGCTGCCTTGTCTGTTTAATGGGAGCGTGGTTGATGAAGCGCGCCAGTGCTCATTGACGGGTTAGCTTATAGATTATGGCCGAAGACCCTGTACTGAGACGATTGAAAGACGGAGTCCGCCGATTTCAGGCGGAGGTTCACGCGGAAAACGCCGCCGACTATCACCGCGCGGCGACCACGCAGCAGGAGCCGCACACGCTCATCATCGCCTGCGCCGATTCACGGGTAGAAGTGGAGGCCATCACCAGTTCGGGACCGGGCGAGGTCTTCGTCGCGCGCAATATCGGCAATATGGTTCCGGCCTATGGCGAAATGATGGGAGGCGTCAGCGCGGTGATCGAGTACGCCGTTAGCGCCCTGAAGGTCAGGCACATTGCGGTTTGTGGACACTCCGACTGCGGCGCCATGAAGGCCTTGCTGAATCCATCTTCCACGGACACGATGCCGACCGTGAAAAGCTGGCTGAGGAATGGGCAAGCTGCCTTGACGGTAGCCGACACTATGACCCATGAGGACGACCAGCCCATTGTGCGCATCCGCCGCCTCACTGAGGAGAATGTGTTGATGCAGTTGGCGCATTTGAAGACCCATCCGAGTGTTGCCGGGGCCATCGCGCGCGAACAACTGACGGTTTCCGGTTGGGTCTATGAAATTGGAACCGGCGAGGTCCGGATCGTGGAAGACGGCAGCCGGGAGTTTCACGCCGTGGAAGAGGCCGGGAGTGGTGGATGATTGTCGCCAGGACGGCTCAGTTCAGCCTCGCATTGCAGCACTTCGGCCTGCCGCTGCTTTGCCTGCTTACCTGGGACGTCCTGGTTGTAGTCGCCTATAGAATCCTGCACTGGGAGTGGGTGGCGTCCGATCATATTCCGCTGGCGCTGTACGGTTCGGCCATCGGATCGTGGTGGCCTTCCGCAACAACTCAGCTTATTCCCGCTGGTGGGAGGGCAGGACTCTCTGGGGGCAGATTGTGAACAGCAGCCGCAGCCTCGCCCGGCAGGTGTGCGTAAGTTTGAACGCAGAGCCGGAGATGGCCGCAGTACGGCGCAAAATCATCTATTACCAGATCGCTTTCGTTCACGCTCTGCGACAGCAGCTGCGCGACCTGGATCCGGTGCCGGAAATACGACCGCTGCTGACGGACCACGAACTCGCCGGGATTGACACCGCGAAGAACATCCCGCTGGCGCTGCAGCAGCGGATGGGTGAAATGGTCCGCGACGCACGGGCGCGGGGCTGGATCGACAGTATGGAATGGAATGGCATGCCATGGACCGCACACTGTACGACCTGATGGCATCACAGGGTGGCGCGGAGCGAATCAAGAACACGCCGCTGCCGAAGCAGTATGACTTCTTCGTGATGCTCTTCGTGCAGGTCTACTGCCTGCTGCTCCCCGTCGGGATGGTGAAGGATCTGGGGTGGTTTACGCCGCTCGGATCGTCGATCGTGGGATTCATGTTTCTGGCGCGCGATCGGATCGGCCGCAGCCTGGAGGATCCGTTTGACAACGACGCCTACGACGTACCGCTGACTACGATCACGAAGACCATTGAAATCAATCTGCGGCAGATGCTCGGAGAGACCGACCTGCCGCAGCAGGAAGCGCCGGTAAACGGTGTGCTCTGGTAGCGCCAATCCGTGATATTCTGCCGGGCAATGAAACACCTGACAATATTGTTGACGTGCAGTGGGGTGCTGCTCTACGGACAGAGCGCGCCGCCACCCAGAATCGAATCGAATGTTCTGTACGGAATGTATTCCGGGCTGGCATTGCTGATGGATGTCTATCACCCGGCTAACCCGAATGGCTACGGCGTTGTCTTCATTTCCGGAAGCGGCTAGCGAGCCAGCCAGGAGTATGATGCGGAGCCGCTCAAACAGGGTAGCCAGGCCCAGCTATACGGACCTAAATTGACAGCAGCCGGATATACCGTTTTCTCCATCTCGCATCGCGCCGCACCGAGATTCCGGTATCCGGCGCAAGTGGAGGATGCGCAGCGGGCGGTACGTTTCATACGCCACAATGCGGCGCGGTTCCATGTCCGCGCGGACCGGCTGGGCGCGGTTGGCGGATCGTCGGGCGGACATCTCGTGGAATCGCTGGGCGTGCTGGATGGCCTGGGCATGGCGGACGATCCCGATCCGGTCAATCGTGAGAGCGCAAAGGTGCAATGCGTGGTAGCGCGCGCGGCGCCCGCCAATCTCGCGTTGATGCGCCCGGTTGAATTCATGGGGATGAATCCGCCTGATCCGAAGATTCCGCACGGCGCGGAACAGCGGCTCTACCGCGAAGCTTCTCCTCTCATGCACGTTTCTCCCAAGTCCGCGCCAATTCTCCTGATCCACGGAGACGCCGACGCCTCCGTCCCTTACGAGCAATCGGAAATGATGGAGAAGGCGCTGCGATCAGCCGGTGTGCCAACTGAATTGATGCGAATCCCCGGTGGCCAGCACGGACCAACGTTTCCAGGAGCGGTCAATCCGCCGGACTACATCGGAGCGATGATCCGCTGGTTGGATAAATACTTGAAACAGTGACTGCCTGGCGGGCCCGCTGTTCCGTGAAACCAGGTAAGGTTCATGCCGGCGTAGGGCCGGCCACTGGGCCTCGATAGGTTGCGCACACGCGAAGGATCGGCGAGATTCGCGTGTGCATCCAGATCGCCGATTAGTTCTTCTGGAAGAAGTAGTAGTCGGCAGTGTACGGTACGAGCGCCTGCGCTCCAACATCGGACGGTACCGAGCAACCTTCGGCCGGCGCTAGCCCACCTTTAGTATTGAGGCGCTGAACAAAGGTAGTTCTGTTCAGGCTTTTGCCGCCGGTTGGACCCGATTGCGCCCCGATGACCTGCAACAAGAGGCATGCGATGGAATCTGTATTGGGGCAGCTCGAGTCGGAGCCGGCGGGGATCGAACCCACTACCTGCGCCCAGATCTTGCTGGTATCCAGGGAACTCTGCCAGGTGGCATTGCCGAAGGGAAGCGGCTTTGGCGCGAACTCGTTGGGGTTTGTGTTGGGGCTCAGGAAATGGGTGATGATCTGAAAGTCCTGTCCAAAAAACTTGGCGAAAAGCGTGGCTTCCGGGCGGGCGCCCTTTACGGTCCAGGAGGCGCCTTCGCCCTTCGGCAGGCAGACGTAGCCCTGCGTACCGGTAGCATGGCCCACCAGGAATGCCGTGCTTCCCTTTGGCGTAATATCGGTTGGGGTGGGCGGGCTTGAGATGTTCTGAGCGGCAGCCTGAGGGATGGCGCCCAAGGCGCCTGCGAGTACAAAAGCGGCTGCGCACAGCCGCCGGGCTCTGACAGCATTTCTGCTTGTCTGATCAATAGTGTTATTCATTTTACTTTCTTTTTCTCCAATTGTTGTTGTTTTATTTCCAACGCCCAATAGCGAGCTGCACGGAACCGGCCCAAACATGCGGTGCCGGCCGCTTTTGAGTGCTGATCGACTTATTCCACTATTATTCTAAAAGTGCAGCAAGTGGTGAATGTTATGCGAATTAAATGTAAATTTAAACTAACCTTTGAAATGCGCCGGGGACCTTCCTGATTGCCCGTCTAACCCTGAAAGCGAGAACCGGGACAACGATTAGCAGAGAAAATACGCCTTCAGACGAGCGAGTCGAGCAGAGCCGGCGCTTGTTACAATATCTGGTGTCCCATGACAGCGTCGGTGCGCGAATTATTTCATGAACTCGCGGATCTACCACACGCTGAAAGGCAAAGGATCCTTTCAGAGCGTGGTATCGAAGCGAGCGTTCGCGCCGAAGTAGAGTCCCTGCTGAGCCACGACTCGGAATCCGAGGATTTCCTGGATCAAGTGATATCCGATGCGGCCGACGCCGTTGTTCGTTCCGACAGCCCAGCGCTGGCTCCGAACTGCGGGCCATACCGCCTGGTGCAACTGCTGGGATCCGGTGGGATGGGTTCGGTGTATCTCGGCGAACGGAAAGACGGCGAGATCGAGCACAAGGTTGCCATCAAACTGCTGCGCGACGACGTGGACCGTCCGGTGTGGCGCGACCGCTTTCTACGGGAACGGCAGCTTCTTGCCTATCTGAACCATTCCTCCATCGCCAAACTGCTTGATGCCGGCCAGACGGAGGACGGGCGGCCCTACCTGGTGATGGAGTACGTGGACGGCGTCGCCTTCGATGAGTACGCCGCGCCGCTTGACCTGCATGCTCAACTCAACCTGTTCCTGCTGGTGTGTGAGGGCGTCGCCCACGCTCACCGGCACCTGGTGATTCACCGCGACCTGAAGCCTTCCAACATCCTGGTGAACTCCTCAGGCCAGCCAAAGTTGCTGGATTTCGGCATCGCCAAGCTGGTGGATACGACGGGGAAGGAGACCCGGACTGCGGACCGGATGTTGACGCCCGGTTATGCCAGCCCGGAACAGATCCATGGCGATATTCAAACCGCGGCGACAGACATTTATTCTCTTGGGGCCATGCTCTACAAGCTGCTTACCGGGCGATTGCCTTACGAATCGTTCTCCGCGGCGCGGCGTACCACCGGGGCTGGCGCGGCCGACAGAAACATTCCCACACCGAGCCGCCTGAACCCAAAGCTTCCGAAGGACATGGATTATGTCTTACGCAAAGCGTTACGGGATGAACCGGAAGAACGGTATTCTTCGGTGGATGCCTTTGCCAACGATCTTCGCGCCCTCCTCGATTTCCGGCCTGTACAAGCCCGATCCGGAGACGCATGGTATCGCACACGCAGGTTTTTGCGGCGCTATTGGGTGCCGGTGTCAGCGGCTGTAATCACCGTGGCGGGCCTTTCGCTCGGCCTGTATGTGGCCAATCGCGAGCGGGCTGTGGCACAGTGGCGGTTCCAGCAGGTGCATCAGCTTGCCAACAAGATTCTTGGGCTTGACTCGATGGTTGGTGCGCTCCCCGGTTCCACTCAGGCGAGGCACGAAATCGTAGCCATATCGAAGGAGTACCTGGAGTCGCTGGCGCCTCCGGCCCGGTATGACCAGGCGCTCGCACTCGAGATCGGCGTCGCTTATGCACTCCTGGCCCGTTCGCAGGGTGTTCCCGGAATGCAGAACCTGGGACAGTATGCACAGGCGGAGGAGAGCCTGCTAAAGGCAGCCGAACTGATCGAGCCTGTCCTGGCCGCCTCTCCGCGAAACCGCCAGGCGCTGCTGACCATGGCCGGCATCAGTGAAGGGAGAATGGCGCTGGCGCGTCAGATGGGGCCGCGAAACGAAGAGGTAATCGCCCACGCGACCAAGGCTGTCCGGTATCTGGATGTTTTCCTGGCGCTGGGTCCGCCCTCGCAGGCAGAGGCAAAAGAGGCTGCGAGGCTGTTTTACCGCGTCGCGTCCGGCTACCGCAACCTCCATCTTCACGAGGATGCGATTCAATACGCGCGGCAATCCACCAAAGTGGCGCGAGTGCTGCCGCGCGGAGAGGGAACGCTTGAGGATGGCCTGAGCCTGGTGGCGGATTTGACGCGCATTTCAGGCGACCTGGAAGGAGCCCTGCAAGCCATTCATGAGGCGCGGGCCGGACTGGAAGGAATGGATCACACCACAGACCGGCAGCGCCGGCAGGCCTGGTTTCTGATTCTGTGGCGCGAAGGAGTAATCCTCGGTGGCGGCAACGGGTTGAACCTGGGCCGGCAGCAGGAAGCCATTGTGGCGCTGCAGCAGGCTTTTGATCTGCTGGAAGACTGGGCCCAGAGCGATCCCAAAGACACGTCCATTCGAATCATGTTTGACCAAACGGGGCGCGAACTGGGAGCTATCCTTCGCGACGGTGAGCCACAGAGGGCGCTGCGAGTTTACGACGGCGCCATTCAACGGCTTGCGGAAGTGAAGAACAATCTCAGATCCAAACGCGCGCAGGCGGGTCTACTGGCCGGCTCTTCCTATGCACTGCGGCGCTTAAACCGCGCGGCGGAAGCGAAGAGCCGGATCGACGCCGCTTTCCGGCTGCTGCGTGAGACGAACGACTATCCTGCCGAATCGATCGACACCGACAGCGAGGTGGAGCCTGCCCTGCGCGCACTTGCCGATCACTATTTCGAAACAGGGCATGCAGTCCGCGCGGGAGAAGTCTATCAGGAACTGCTCGATCTGATTCTGGCGTCTAAGCCGGACCTGGGAAACGATCTGCGGCGCGTGACGAAACTGGCGCGCGTCTATGAAGCCCTGGCCCGTATCCAGACCCGCAACCACAAATTGGACCGCGCAGAGGCCGCCACGGCGGAGCGGCGCAAACTATGGCAACAATGGGACCGCAAATTGCCGAACAATAAATATATACGCAGACAACTGGAGGCGGCTGCCGGTTAATCGCCGGCGCATCCGTTCTTCAACGGGTACTGTGGATTGGCGGGATTGAAAATGCTGCTCTCCGGCTCGACTGCGGTGCCTTCGCGGCTGCGAATGAGTCGGATCAGCAGGTCTGCGCCGTCCTGCAGCCGCCAGTCAGAACCTTGCTTCATCGCTTCGAGCAAAGGTATGTCCGCGGCGTTCACCTTGGCATGGCAATAGACACGCCGCAGTGCATCCCACGTCACACGGAAGCCAGGGGCAATGATGGCATGGCCCATCCAGGTCCATTCCATGGAATCCGACAGAGCCTGGCAGATCTGCCTGCCGCGCGCTCCGGAAACTTGAGAGCAGCCGATATCGCGTGAACTCATTCCTTTTACGGGCCACGCGACGGCCACGATAGCAGCAGCAACGCACGCTACGAACACGGCGGCCATCGCCGTGCTTCGACTCATTGGAGCGGCCTTGGGGATTGTGGCATGACAGAACGGTAGTATCGATAATAGTAACGACAAATGCCGCTGCAGAACAGGGTTAGCCCATCCGGCCAATTGTTCAGTTCACCGGCGCGGGGCACGCTGATGGGAAATCGCGGCGGCGTCCTTCACAACGAACAGCGTGAAATTATACGGCAGTACAAGAGTCGATCGTGGATCACCTGCCAGCTTGAGTTCAAAGGCCGGCGAAGAAAGGTGATGACCCCGGGGCTGTATACGGAACTATTCTTTCTGGATGAAGCGACGGCTCTTGCCGCGGGCCACAGACCCTGCGCGGAATGCCGGCGAGAGCGGTTTAATGCCTTCAAGGCGGCTTGGCGCGGATGGAGCGTTCGTAACGAGTCCACGCCTCTACTTGTAGGCGAGATGGACGTGCAACTGCACCGCTTACGGATCGGCAGCAGCCGCGAGAAGATCACCTACCAGTCGGCCATTGATTCCCTGCCCGACGGCTGCCTTATTCGATTTGGCGGCGGCGACTATCTGGTTCAGGGACGGCGCTTACTGCTATGGTCACCCGATGGCTATGTGAAATGGACAGACCGGCATCGCCGTGATCGTGTTACAGTCCTGACGCCGAGGCCAATTGTTGCATGCCTCAGTCAAGGCTATGTGGCGGGTGTGCACGCATCGGCTTTCTCTGCTGACCTGCCGAAGCTCTGATGAACACAGGTGCGCGGCGGATTCGTGGCGACTTATTCCAGCAACTTAATCAAGGCGTCGTACTCGTAGGCGTCGGCCAGGCGCTGCAGGGCTTGCGCCGAGTCGGTTTGCCCCTCTGCGGCCACCTTGCGGATCAAGCCATCGATCGCCCGCTTGTTGCCTATCAAAGTGGCATTTCGAAGTTCCTCGGCCAGTTCCCGGGATAACGTCTCCAACTGCTCCGCAATCAAGTTGGCGCCGCTGCCGGCCAATTCGGCAGGGCTCCCGTTGAGTTCCTCGTAGTCGTATAAAATCTTCAAATGAGCCCGGATTTTCTCCATCAGTTCGTGCTCGTCACAGGGCTTCGTCATGAAATCGTCCACGCCGCTTCGGATGGCAGCCTGGCGCTGATCATCCAGAGCACTTGCGGTCAGAGCAATGATGACGGTTTCCTTTCCACGGGGGCCGGCTTTTATCCTTCGGGTGGCCTCCAACCCGTCGATGACAGGCATATGAACGTCCATCAGGATGAGGCTCGGCTGCCATTCCTCCGAGTCTCGGATTGCCGCCTCACCATTTTCCACACCTCGCACGGAAAAGCCTAACCCCGCGAGCAATTGCTGCAGCCAGTCCCGGTTTTCAAACAGGTCGTCGGCAATCAGAATTCTGGGAATCTGTTGTCCCTCCTTGATACCGATGACGCGACGGGGATGTTTCTGCTTAAACGCTACTCTGGCATCACCGCGTTCCACCGGAAACTCAAACAGAAATACTGAACCGGTGGTGCGGCTGCTCTCCACCTTTAAGTCGCCTCCCATCAGCCGCGCGAATGAGCGGCTTATAGCGAGCCCCAGACCAGTTCCTTCCTGCATCCGCTGACCGCTCCCCGTCTGGCTAAACGGCTCAAACAATTTCTTCCGTTCGTCATCCGAAATGCCTGAACCGGTGTCTTCGATGCGGGCCGAAACCCATAGCCTGTTTGCTGCCATCGCAACCAGTTTGACGCGCAGGCCGATGCCGCCCCGCGCGGTAAATTTAATTGCGTTTCCAAGCAGATTGATCAGCGTCTGGCGGATCTTACCTTCGTCAGCCATCACGTAAGGAATGGATTCCCCCACGATAGACACCTCGAATTGCAGGGCTTTCGCCTCGGCCCGCAAGCGGAACATACCGGCTACATCTTCGAGTAAACCGGAGAGGCTGAAGGTGGTGATATTCAGTTCGGTGCGGCCGGCTTCAATCTTCGACATGTCCAGAACGTCGTTGATGAGGGACAAAAGATGTTCGCCGCTGCGGTTGATGATCCGCAGATTTGCTTTCGCGTCCGGCCCCAGACCCGGATCCCGCAGCATCAGTTGGGAGTAGCCGAGGACCGCATTCATCGGAGTGCGGATTTCATGAGACATCGTCGACAGGAATGTGCTTTTACTGCGGTTGGCCGCCTCGAGTTGGGCGGTCCTTTCCATCACCCGCTGCTCCAGCTCGGCATTGAGTTGCCGGATGTTCTCCTCGGTCGTCAAGCGCTCAATCGTAGCCCAGCAGCGTTCCACGACTTCCTGAACAATTGTAATTTCGACCGGCTTCCAATCGCGCGGTGTCAATTGATGCACCGCCATCATTGCGCGAAGCTCTCCATCCTTCAAAAGCGGGCAAGTGATAATCGCTTGGATGCCGATGGCTGTGAAGGCTTCCGCGCCTTCAGCGGGCATAAGTTCTGCTTTCACATCGCGGATAATCAACATCTGGCCGCTCTGAAGGGTGGATGCGGCGCCCGCCCCGAAGTGCGACAAGCGGTAATGGCCCACCGTGCTCCGGCAGCCGTCCGTGTAGTCGTGAAGGATGCTAAACCGCTCCGCGTCTTTCTCAATTTCGGCATAGGCACAGCGCGAAACCCGCAGATGTTGACCCAACAATCGCGCCGTCACACTCATGATTTGATGCGGGTCGGACAGGGCGCGGGTTGCCCCTGACAGGTGATCGAGGAATCGAAAATATTCTTCGCTCTCGCGGAGAGCCCGGTCCGTGCGCTTACGTTCGGTTATGTCGAGCACGAAGCAAACACCCTCGTCGGGGCTGTCCTCGAAAATCGCCGCACCCAGCAGGATCGGCACTCGCGAACCATTCTTGCGGATGTATTCCTTTTCAAACGGCGCGCAAATTCCCTTGGCTGCGAGTTCCGCCAAAGAACGCTGGTCGAGGTGGGTGTATTCCGACGGTGTCAATGCCGACCACCCGATGCGGCCGGCCTCCAAATCTTCACGGCTGTAGCCGACAATGCGCAGGAAGGCATCGTTCGCCCCACTGACCTCACCCTTCATGTTCCAAAACATGACGCCTTGCGCGTTGGAATCGACCAGGCGGCGGAAGCGGCTTTCTCTTTGCTTCCGATCCGTGATGTCAATCACGGCGCCATGAAAATGCAACGCCCGGCCCTCTGCGTCACCCTCGACTCGCCCCTTCGCCTGCAGCCACCGGATTTCTGCGTTCTTTTGCGGTACCCGATACTCGACATCGTATTGGCCGCAGGACTCGATAGCTCGGGAGAGACTTTCCATGACCGCCGCCTGGTCTTCTTCTGAGATGGCCCGGACATAAACCTCAGCCGGCACGCCCCTTGCCGCCTCGTCTGGTTCGACCGAAAACATGCGGGCTGTAAATTCGTCCGCGGTCATTATGTCCTTCACGATGTCCCAGGTCCATGTCCCGATCGAACCTGCCGCAAGAGCTGAATTCAACCGCACCTGCGATTGATGCAGGGATACTTCGAGGCGCTTCAACTCATCGACATCCGTGTTGGTGCCGAACCATTGCACCAGGCGTCCTTCCGAATCCTTCAGCGGCTGTACACGTGTCAGAAAAGTGCGGAATCTTCCGTCTGCGCCCCGCAGTGGAAATTCCATCTCCAGTGGCTGCCCGGAGCGGATCGCATTCGTCCAGATCTCCATCACGTTCGGCAGTGCCGCAGGGTCCAGGACACTTTGCCAGCCCTCCACTTGTTGCGGGGTTGTGCCCGTGTATTCGTACCAGCGCTGGTTGTACCAGTAGATGAACCCGTCGGCTCGAGCGATCCAGGCGAGCTGCGGAATAGAATTGGCCATCGTCCGGAAGTGCTGTTCACTTTTGCGCAGGCGTTCCTCCGCACGCTGGCGCTCAACGAACTGGCCAACCTGCCGGCCGATGGCGACGAACATTTCGGTCAGGTGCTCATCCGGCGGACGAATTTCGCGAGCGGCGAAATCGATCACTCCAGTTACTTCGCCATCTGCAAATACCGGGATAGCGAGCACGCTGTACAACCCCGCCGCGGCTGCTGCCTCTGCGCGAAAGTAGTTGCTGTCCGCCGTAACCTTCGGGAGTACCTGAATTTCCCCGGTGGCCCACACCCGGCCGGGCAGGCCCTCACCAAGAGCGAACGTTAAGGCCAGCGTCTGCTGCGCCATGGCTTCGCCCCGGAAATCGGCGCAATGCCAAATGTCCTGGCAGCGAAGTAGCCCGGCCGCCGCATCCACTTCCCAGATGCAACCGAAGTCCCAGCATTCGGCCTCGCATATGGCACGGATGATCCCAGGGGTCGCCTCGGCCAGGGACTTGGCGTCGGCCAGCACCCGGCTGACGGCGTTGCGCATCCCGAGGCGCCGCTCGGCGTTCTTCCGTTCGGTAACGTCGCGAATAATTCCAACCACATTGCCGCCGGGAATGGAGGTGGCGATCACTTCCCCATCAAAAATTGAGCCGTCCTTGCGCCGGAATTGCCATTCGCGGTGGTACTGGGACTGAAGCGTGATCGCGTCGAGCGCCGGAGCGATTTGGTCGGATTCCGCCGCGAGGACGATTTCGGTGGCATTCATCCCAATCAACTCCGTGTTGGTATAGCGGAGCATGCGGCAGATGCTCGCATTCGCGTCGAGATAGGTACTCTGCGGATCGGCGATGAGTATTCCATCCGGCGCATTCTCGAAGAGCGCGCGATAGCGCCCTTCGCTTGCACGCAACGCCTCTTCCGCCTGTTTGCGCTCCGTAATGTCACGGAGAATCTTGGCCGCGCCGGCGATCTGACCGCTGGCGTCCTCAATGGGTGAAACGGTCACAGAAACAATCGCCGGCCGCCCGTCCCTGCGCAGCCGCACCGTTTCGAAATGCTCCACGCGCTCCCCGCGTCTGATTTTGGCGAGAATCTCAATTTCCTCGCTCGCGCGTTCCGGAGGAATAAACATCTGGACGGGCCGTCCAATGGCTTCCTGTGCGGTGTAACCGAAAACGCGTTCGGCGCCGGGGTTCCAACTGGTGATGATTCCCTCAAGAGTCTTGGTGATTACTGCGTCGCCGGTGGACTTCACGATTTCAGCAGCGAGGCGGCTGGTGACTTCCGCTTCGCGGCGCTCTGCCGCCTCGGAGTTGAGGAAGAATAATACGGTCAGGAGCAAACCGATCCCGATGAATGTACCGACGGAGAGAATGAAAAATGTTCGGACGGTTTGAACGCGCGACAGTGTCTCCCGTTTGGCGAGCAGATCCCGCTGCTCGCTCTCGAGTTCGCCGGTTACCGCGCTAATCTCATTCATCAGCAGCTGACCGCCGCCTGCCGAGATGAACGCGGCGGCCGCGGCGAAGCCGCGTTGACGGTGAAGATCCAGCGTATCTTTCGAGAAGCCGAGCCACTGCCTGGTGAGATTCTCCAACTTGGTGAGGCGTTCCTGCTGGCGCGCGTTGTCGCTGGTGAGACGCCGCAATATCCGCTGGTTGTCTTGCAGTTCCAAAAGAGCGTTCTGATACGGGGCCAGAAATGTCTCCTGTCCGGTGATTACAAACCCGCGGACGGCCGTCTGAATGGTAATCAGACCGGAATTCACTTCCTCCATCTTTGTGAGAACCTCATGGGTGCGACTTACCCAGCCGGCGGCCTCCGCGAGTTGCCGCTCGCTGTTGTAGGACGCCATACTCAAGAAGAGAAAGACCACCAGCCCGAGCCCAAATCCGGCCAAAAGACGTCTGCTCATGGCTAACGACAGCCCTGCCTGACGCCAGGCATGCGCCGCAGATGCCGCGCCCATGAACAGGAACAGAAAGCCTGTATGCAAGGCCATGGTTGTCAACTCGGCCCAGCCGGAGCCTAACTGGAATTTACTAGTCCAACCGAGCACGGCGAACAGACCGAGCAAAGCCGTAATCGCCCCAAGCAAACCCACCACTAAAGGGTGCGCGCTCCTCGACCAGCGCAGCAACGCAAGTAAAGCCGTGTTGAGAATCACAAATGCCACTGCCGTGATGGGCGCCATTCGTCCCGGAAAAGACGTGTGCGGCGTATCGGTGTCCTGGAACAACGCGTGATCCAGAATAAGATTCCAGCCGAATAAATTCCCGGCGAGCGTCAAACCAGCGGCCAACAGCACGAGGAACGAGCAAACTACGGCAATCGATCTCACCGCACCGTTTGCCGTCTTTGAGAGGCCGATCCAGAAGGCAATTCCGGTGAGGATGAAGCAAAGCGCAGTGATTGGCTTCATCGTCGCCATGCCCGGCAGGACAGATTTGAGCGCCTGCGCGTTGAGAGCCCAGCCGAGCAAAACCGCCGCGCCCGTGAGCACCGCCAATGGGCCTGCCATTCGCGCCTCAAGTCTGAGGGGAATGGTTTTCAAAGCTCCAAGCCTTCCAGGTGACGTAAGTCCACCGCGTTTGTGGCCGGGATTTCGTCATGGCGACGGACCCAGGCCGGTTGGTCATACATTCGATGGTGCCAATCTTAGTATGGGTCGCGGAAGCTCCCAGCACAATGGCGGTTTTTCCTAGTCAGTTTTGACCGGGCCTTTGGTTTGCCAAGGGGATTGACTTCGATATCCAGCGCGCGCATAATCCTGACATGGCGGTACCGTTTCAGCTCGTAATTATGCTTAAATGGCGCTGCAATTCCAATCGTTCAGTCATTGCGCACCTCGCGCCGGGGGAGTTTTACTCACCTTCACCACGACCAGTAAAGGAGGCCACAGATGCCCGATAAACCAGCGGAATCGAAATCGATCGAAATGCGGCTTGCCGCGATCGAGGACAAACTTTCAAAAATGAATATCACCGAAGAGGAGATGAAAGCTTACGAAAAAGTGGCAGGATTGATGGGCACCGGAGTGCCCGCCGCGACTCCTCAATTATCCCCTCAGATTTGCACAATTGCCCGCCAGCGAATTGTTTACTGCTGGCGCTGTATTCGCCCGATTATTACGGTCTGCGAGTGCCAGTGCGGTCCTTGCATAGAAAGCGGCGGTGGTGGGGGCGGCTTTACAGGCGGCTTCGGCGGTTTTGGCGGCTAGTCAGGATCGGTGGAGCGCTTCCGCTCCAGCGGTGAAACATGGACGTCGCTTTTGCTGTTTTGCCATTTGCCGACGTAGACCGCCCGGCGATCGGCGTCAGCCTGCTGAAGGCTGAAGTCGATCGCCTGGGCTTTTCCTCGCGGATCGTTTATTGCAATTTCGATCTCGCCGAGGTGATCGGCGTCGAACTTTACAATCAGATTTCGGAATCGCTCCCGTCGGAGTCATTGATTGGCGAGTGGTTCTTCGCAGACCTTCTTTTCGGCGAACGTATTCCGCCGGGCCACGAATACATTGCCAAGGTGCTGGGCCGCTTCGCGCAGATGGGCCTGGTGAAGCAGATAGTGGAGGCGCGCGAGCGCCGGCGTGAATTCATCGAACGGTGCGTGGAGAACGTGCGGGCGCTGAAACCACGCATCGTCGGATTTACCACGACTTTCCACCAGACGTGCGCCTGCCTGGCGGTGGCCGAGAGGCTGAAACGGCTTCCCGATCCGCCCATCGTGGTCTTCGGGGGGGCGAACTGTGAAGGCGAGATGGGGTTGCAGCTCCTGAAGTCCTTCCCGGTTATCGACTACGTCTGTACCCGCGAGGGTGACGTAGTGTTTCCGCAGTTGGTGGAGAGGTTGTTACGCAACCATGATTCGGGGCAGATACGGGGAATTCTGGAACAGGGAATCAGCCGTGAACTGACGACTCCGGAAATGATTCGTGACTTGAATGCCCTCCCGCTGCCGGATTACAGCGACTATTTCGAACGCTTGGACCAGTCCCCGCTGAAACCGAAATTGAAAGTGGACATTTTGGTGGAGACGTCGCGCGGATGCTGGTGGGGCGCGAAGCACCACTGCACGTTCTGCGGACTCAACGGAGACACCATGGAGTTTCGCAGCAAGTCGCCGGAGCGCGCTTTCGATGAGATGAAAGCGTTGACGGAACGGCACGGAATCAAGCGTGTCAGCTGCGTGGATAATATTCTGGATTTGCGCTTTGTCCCGATTCTTTTTCCGCGGCTCGCAGAGAGCGGCATGGGGCTCGAGCTCTTTTACGAGATTAAAGCCAACATCAAGCAGGAGCAGGTGCGGATGATGAGGGCTGGGGGCGTCACGTCCGTGCAGCCCGGAATCGAAAGCTTTTCAAACCACGTACTGAAATTGATGGACAAAGGTTGTACGGGATTGCAGAACATCCAGCTGCTGCGATGGTGCGAGGAAGCCGGTATTATGCCTGCGTGGAATCTGCTTTCCGGCTTTCCCGGGGAGGATCCCGGCGAATATACGAAGATGGCGCAGTTGCTGCCGTTGTTGACCCACCTGCAGCCGCCCTCCTCCTGTTCGCCGGTCCGCCTCGATCGCTTCAGCCCCTTCTTTACCCGCAGGGAACGTTTCGGACTGCAGCGCGTGCGGCCCACTCCGGCCTACTTCTACGTGTATCCCTTCGGCCGGAGGGACCTGGAGCGCATGGCGTACTTCTTCGACTTCGACTATCCGGACGGCCGTCAGCCGCGGGACTATGTCGTCTGCGTAAAAAACGCGATCGACGAATGGTACAAGGTGCGAAATCCTGAAATGAAGCCGGAGGACTACGCAAGACTGGACGCGACCATCGCCGAAAACGACGACATCGTCATCCACGATACAAGGCCTTGCGCCAGCCAGAGTTCACGGCTTGTCAGCGGTCTTGAGGCGGAGATTCTGCTTCGCTGCGATACTTCGCAGAGTGCGGGGGGACTCACTAAGAGCCTCGGCGCGACGGATCTGGATGTCCGCGCGGCGCTGGCGTCGCTGATGGAACAGAAGCTCATGATTGAAATGGACGGACAGTACGGCAGCCTGCCGGTTCTGCGGAACCGGCGGCAGTCAGGTCAAATAGGAGCGCCAGTTGCCCACACTCAAATACAAGAACCCGCGGCTGCCGAGTCACTTCTACGTATTATTTGAACCTCCGGGCAGCGATGGTGAAGAAGTGTTGCGGTTCATTTCCGAGCGCCGCAGAATCAAGCTGAAGGGGCATTCCTTCCGGGAGTTTCAGGAACACGTCATCCCCCTTCTGGACGGGCGGCACAGCATTCAGGAGATCGAGGAGCGGGTGTCGGATGTTTTCCGCCCTCAGGATCTGGAAGACGCTCTGCAGTTGCTGGCGGAACAGAATCTGCTGGAGGATGCCTCCGAAAGCGGTGCCGGCACGGAGGAGGCGGCGCTGGAACCGCAGAGCAATTTCCTGCGCGAAGTGAGCCCCGACCCGAAAGCCGCGCAAGAGAAGTTGAACCAAGCGACCATCGTGTGCCTGGGACTGGGTGGGCCTGGGCCGGCGGTCGCGCTCGCTCTGGCCGGAGCCGGCGTAGGATCCCTGCGCTGCCTGGATGCGCTCGAAGTGGCGCCTGCCGATCTGTACCTGTCGCCTGTGTACTCGAAGGCTGATGTCGGAATGCCGCGCGCCGAAGCGTTACGGCGCCGGATCGCCGCGGCGTCTCCGGGAACGCGCGTCACCTCCAATGGGAAGCAGTTCGATTCGGACGCCGATGTACGGGAGGCCGTCGCCGGGGCGGACTTCGTCGTGTGCTGCCTGGACGCAGGACAATCTTCTCTCATCTACAAACTGAACCGGGTGTGCCTTGCGGAGAAAATTCCTTGGACTTCCTGCGCCGTGACGGGTATGGAGGTTGTGGTGGGGCCGACGGTGATACCGGACGAAACCGCCTGCTTCCTGTGTTACAAGATGCGTGCGGTGGCTTGTGCCGAAGATTCCGAGGCGGATTTCGCTTTTCAAAGGCTGCTGGACCGGCGCAAACTGGATGACAGCGGCAAGCGCGAAAATCTGAATTTCGCCGCTGGAATCGCCGCCAACCTGCTCGGCCTGGAGGTATTCAAGCTGGTGAGCGGGGCGATGCCGTCGCCCACCGTGGGCCGGATTGCGGTGTTTGACCTGATTGCGTTGAGCCTGAAAAAGCACGTGGTGCTGCGCAAGCCGTGGTGCCCGGCATGCTTTCCGCAGGGGAATGCCGGATGAGGACTGCGTTGAGCCCGCAGGTAGAGGGGCTGCTGGACCTGGTGAGCCCGCGAACCGGCGTAATCAAGAAGCTGACTCGCGTGCGCCGGGGCGCGGATGAACCCCCGAACACCATTCTTTATCACGCCCAGCTTTCGAATTTCGATTTCCGCAAGGCCGCGTCGGACGAGCGGATGACAGCGGGCAAGGGATTGACCGAGAGCGATGCGATGGGAGGTGCAATCGGCGAGGCGATTGAGCGGTATTGCGCCTATCATTCCGATGCGGCGCGAGTGAGGCGTGCGAAACGATCGGAGCTGGATGGCCCATCCCTTGGTCCTGGCGACCTGGTGCTCTATTCTCCGGCGCAGTGCGCGCGAGCGGGGTTTCCATATCTCGAATGGAATGACGGGAACGAGATTGGCTGGCTGCCGGCGCGCGAGTTGCCGGGGAATGGTGAGGTATGGGTTCCCGCGTTCCTGGTGTATTTGAACTATGCCGGGCAGGACGGCGCAGACTCTTACTGCGCCCCCACATCGAATGGCCTGGCGGCCGGGCCAACCCTGGATCAGGCGATCCTGAGCGGATTGTGCGAGCTCGCCGAGCGTGATGGTTTTCTGGCGCACTGGATGAACCGTCTTCCTGCTCCTGAAGTAGATTTCAAAGGCGGCGCAGGCGGTGAAATCCGGGCACACTACCGTAAGTTCGGCATAGAGACTCGCGTTTTCAACCTCAGCACCGATCTGCCGATGACCGTGATGATGGCCGTCTCGCTGGGCGACGGTCAGAGGGATCCGGCGGCCCTGGTGGGTTTGGGCTGCCATCTCGATCCGGAAATCGCACTGCGCAAGTCGTTGTTCGAAATCTGCCAGATCCGCCCGGGAGAAGTACGGCGCTTCCGCGATGAGGGGGCGGGCCGGAACTTGAAAGAATATTCCGACATCCGGACGCTGCATGATCACAGCGCTTACCTGATGCTGCCGGAACGGCTGCATGAACTGGCGTTTTTATTAGAGGGTGGGCGGAAGCAGAAGCTGTCTGATCTGCCGAACCTGTCGAGCGGGAATCCGGCGGATGATCTGCAAACGGCAGTGACGGGCCTGAACCGCGCCGGGCGCCGGGTTGCCTATGCGGAGTTGACCACAGCGGACGTTCGGCCTTACGGAATTCACGCGGTTCGCACCCTGGTGGATCAACTGCAGCCGATGCATTTCGGATACGGAGAAGAGCGGCTGGGTGGAAGGCGGCTATTCGAGCTTCCGAGGATCTTGGGATACAGAAAGGAGACTGCGACACCAGCGGATCTGAACCCCTGTCCGCATCCGCTCGCTTAGGATTCTATGCTGCCTGTCGATGACGCTTACACCTTGCCGCGCTTGTATCACATGAACAGTGAGCCCTGGCTGAACCTGGAGGCGTATGCCGATCCAGCCAACGAAATGCTGTTCAAGACGGTGGGGGCGGAGTCGGAACGGATTGCGCTGCCCGGCGCCGGAGCTAGTACAGCGCTCGGACAGTTGATCCGGGGGCGTAGGTCGGTCCGTAAGTTTTCGGACGAACCGCTTGAGCTCGACCGATTGAGTGCGCTCCTGGCGGACGCCTACGGAGTTACGGGATTCATAACCGGTCCGGACGGGCTGGCTATGTACAAACGCGCTGTGCCATCGGCGGGCGCGCTTTATCCGCTGGAGGTTTACGCGCTGACGCACCGCGTGGAAGGATTACCGGATGGCCTTTATCACTATCATGGGCGCGACCATGTTTTAGAACGGGCCAATGGGGAAGCGCGGATCGAATCGCTGGGAGATCTGCTGCTAGGGCAATACTACCTGAACACCGCCAACGCGGCGATTATCTTCACGGCGGTTTTTGAGCGGACCTTGGAGAAGTATGGTCCGCGCGGATACCGGTACGTGCTTTTCGAAGCGGGGCATGCGGCGCAGAACGTTTGCCTGCTGGCGGCGGAGGCAGGTCTGGGATCGATTTGTACGGGTGGATTTTACGATGCGCGGTTGAATCGTTTTTTGGGCCTGGATGGGAAGACCGAGGCGGCACTTTACGTGGTCGGCATCGGCCATCGGGATGAGAGTGCGGATTCGGGCGTTTCGCCGGAAGCGGAAGGCCCGTAGTCGAGTGTCGTGTCTCCAGTACGGCCGTCCGCTCTGGATCAGCCGGATATCCTAGCCTTCCGTTATGGGCGTGGTGTCCACCCCTTGCCATCGAGGTTCACCGTTACTTTACGGATTAGAATTGGTGTGTAAGGTTTGCCGGAACCGAGCCGACGAATCGCCGGACAGGGGCAACTGTTGAGAACTGGTAGACAACGTGGCTTTAACCTCGGAGAGCAGCGTTTTCCGCCAAATGCATAAACAACCAACACAACCTTGAGCCACTACACACTTTGGGGTAGTGTCCTACGGTTGTGTTGGTGCTGATCGCTCCATGGTAATATCAGCGGCATGTCCGAAGAAAAGAAAACATATCAAGTTAAGCGTGGTAAGCAAGTAGACATAGTAGAAGCCACTTCGGTAGGCAAGGAGGACGATAGCTATGTATTCAAAAATGGCGATGAGGAAGTTTTCCGCTGCCCCTCTAAAGGTACGAGCTACAAAGTGGTCGATCCGGATGAAGAACCTATCGACATTATGATGGGTTAATAACAGCAAGCGCTTGCAATTTACCTCAACCTCGGTTAACGTGAGAGCATGGCTGAATCCCCAGAACTCTCTGCACTCCGCAATCTTATCCTAGAAGCCCACACGATAGTGGCGACTACCAAGCTACCTGAGGGGCGCGGCAAACGCGCTGTAGAGGTGCTAGACGCTGCTATCCTGCTTGTGGATGACCTCATCAACTCCAAGCCCGCTGCGGCGCTGGGAAAGCGCGGTGGTGAGAAGACAGCCAAACGCGGGCCGGAGTACTTCGCGAAGATTGCAGGGATGCGGAAGACGAACGCGGGCGGAAGACCAAGAAAAACGGAAGCCTAGATTGGCCTTACGTCTGGGCACCGCATACACCACATGTGCCACCACTGACGTTGTTGTGTCAACCTATAGTATTCCACTTGCAATCTTTCAGTGAATCGCAGTACACTATCCCTAGTGCTGGTGTTGTAGAAAAAGGAAGGAAGTTTTTCCGAGGGGTGATACCGGCGCTCCAAGGAACAAACCCAGGTTAGTGGCCTGGGTTCCTTAATTTACGGGGCCGGAGGTGATTGTGCGTACAATCAACCTTAAAACACTGCATGACTATAAGCCGCCAAAGGGCTATCGGGTCTGTAAGACCGTTAAGCTCTGGGACGGTTCGTACGAGGTAACTATTGAGCCATTAAGCTGGTACTTGTAGGCTGACAACTCAATAAGCATCTCGGGTAGAGGTAGCGCTTCCAACGTTGCCTCTACTTGCTTTCGATTGTATGACACTTGATCGTTTATGTGTCAACACTTGTTTCGGGAGGTGCTACATGAACACCAGAAAACTCAGAGACGCTCTTGATGAATTGCACGCTCGACGCGGTGTCATCGACGGGGCGATCTCCCATCTTGAAAACGCAATCTCCTTGTTGGAATCTGCGGGTGCTGACCCTCGGGAAGTTGCTTCTATGTCAACTCCAACCGAAGTCGTTGCGCCTAGCCCTCTGCCGCCGCTCTCGATTATCAGAGGTGGAAGCCGTTCCTATATTGATGACTCCGAGCTAATCCTTCAAAGAGCAGGGCATCCGATGCACGCACGGGATCTGGCAGAGGCATTGTCTAGCCTGAGAGGGAAAGAAATCCCGCGTACTTCTATGGAGTCCACAGTTATACGACACATCGCTGATCTGAAGGATCGCGCCCGCCTCGCGAAGATGGGGCCGAGCATCTACGGACTACCCGAGTGGGCGCAGCGTGACCTTGCCGAAAAAGCTAAATCCGCAAGCGAGCCACAAGAACAGCATATGACCGCTTAGTACTCTAGCCTCAAATCTCAACGTACTCTGGCGCTCAAGGAAAAACCCTTTGAGCGCCATTTTTAGCTTGTAAACAGCAAGCGCTTGCTGTAGTATTGTGTATATGATGAGCCAAACGGAAAACGCGATCAACTGCACGGACTGTAACGCGGTCTGCGCCAAAGCTGGCAAGCGTGCCGATGGCCTTCAGCGGTATCGCTGCTCGCGCTGCGGCAAGACCTACAGCGACCACAAAAAGCAAGCCAACATATTTGGCAACAAGCAGGCCGTTAACGACACTATGGCGATGCTCGCGCTTCAGCTGCTCGTGGAAGGCAACAGCATTCGCAGCACGGAGCGCATTACAAAACTGCACCGCGATACCATCATGGGTCTGCTAGTGAAGGCTGGCGAACGCTGCGAAGCACTCATGGAAACGAAGGTCCGCAATGTTCCTGTCAGGGATGTACAGTGCGATGAGATTTGGTCGTTCGTTGGAAAGAAGGAGAGTCGCCGAGTGTACGGAGATAAAGATTTTCATTTCATCGGGGATGCATGGACGTTTATCGGTATCGAACGCGAAACGAAGCTGGTACTGGCGTTTGAACTAGGCAAGCGCAACACCGAGAGTGCGCGGCGCTTCATGCGGAAGATTGCGGTTGCGGCCAGCACTGCTTATAAATTTCAACTCTCGACCGATGGCTTCGCGCCTTACAACTACGCTGTTGGAATGGAGCTAGAAGGCCGCTGTACTTACGGTCAGGTGGTCAAGGTATATGCCAGCCCCACAGCAGAAGAACAACGCCGCTACAGCCCCGCCCATGTGGTTTCCACGGAGAAAACAGACGTGTACGGCGACCCAGATTTCGACCTCATCTGCACATCACACATCGAACGTCAGAATGGATCGCTGCGCCAATGGTGCAAGCGGCTCACCCGCCTTACCTATGCCTTCTCGAAGAAGTGGGAGAATCTGCGGGCCGCACTGGCGCTTCACTTCGCTTACTACAATTTTTGCCGTGTTCATCGCAGCATCAAGATGACGCCAGCGATGGCAGCAGGGATCACGGATCGGGTTTGGACAATCGCTGAATTGCTGGCATAGGCGCAGCCAAAAAACAGATAGCAAGTGTAATGTTTTCATGGGGCAGACCTGTTGAAAACCGTCCATAATAACAACTTCCATAGAATCAACAATTTACCTTGATTTACTGGGCAGTCGTGATAATATAGGTGCATATTTTGGTTTCTCCATGAACATCATGGAGGAGGACACAATGGACCAACCGACCTATCTCCGACCCAGAGCTTTGCACTACACTGTACGTGAACGGCAGTCCAGATTTATCGCTCACTGCCTTGATTATGACCTTGTGGCTACAGGATCGAATCAGCAGGAGGCGCTGGACCGGCTGAATTTTCTCGTAGGTGGGCACGTAGAAGTTGCCGCCAAAAACGGAATGGCTAATCCCCTCCTACACACTGCTCCAGACGAATTCTGGGCTGAGTTTCACTCTCAACCACACCAAACCGGCCTCAAGATAAAGATTGGCGGTTTAAGCAGCCTCGATCAGCAAGACAAAAAGATCTACGTCGGAATCGTCGCGACGATCATGACTTCGAGATCCACAGAGCAT
>JBDUEM010000056.1:0-30697 GCA_040002435.1 Bryobacteraceae bacterium | reverse complement strand
CCTGCCGACCCGACCCCCTCTCTCCTGGCCTCGCTGCGCGGCGCTCCTTCCCGCATCGTCTACCTTTCCACCACGGGCGTGTATGGGCGGATTCGAGATGTGGACTACCATACACCCTCGAACCCGCAATCGAGGCGGGAGCAGGCCCGCGTGGATGCAGAAAATGCCGTGTCATCAGGCCCCTGGTCCAGTCTGATCCTGCGTCCGGCAGCCATTTACGGACCGGGACGCGGCATTCATGTTTCCATGGCCCGTGGGGAATACAAGCTGGTGGGAGAAGGTCAGAATTTCGTATCCCGCATTCACGTGGATGATCTGGCTTCCCACGCAGTAGCCGGTCTGCTGTCCCAGATTGAGGGTGCTTATCCTGTTGCCGACGATCATCCTTGTCCCGCCCGGGAAATCGCCCAATTCTGCTGCGAACTTCTGAACGTTCCCATGCCTGCGGAAACCCGGGCGGACGATGTCCACCCGACGAGGAGGGCCGACCGCAGGGTGGACGGCTCGGAAATTCGCCGCCTGCTGGCAGTGCCGTTGCGGTATCCCTCGTACCGCACCGGAATTCCCGCGTCTTTGTCTTAGCGGACGCCAACTGAATGCGATTCCCGATTCCCGATTTACCTCAAAACTCCGAACGAAGAGCCGATAAGCAAATCAATGGCTGCGTGGCCCCAATCTGAAACATCGTCTGGAGTACCACCCACGCCGCTGCAGGAGCAGGTGGACGATGTTGCGCTACTGCGCGAGCAGTTGTCATCCCTGCAACTGGCCTTGGACTCGCGTGAAGGAGTGATTGACGATCTGCGCTCTCAGGCGGAGACTATTCTCTGGTCGTTTGGATGCGACCTGTCCCTATTTCCCCGCGAACTTCCCTGCATCGCTTATCTGAAGGATGCGGCCGGACGCTACATATTCGTCAACCAGTCCTGGGAGACGATGCACCAGAGGAGCGCCGAAGACTGGCACATGAAGACAGATGCCGAAATCTTTGGACCGGAGGTCGCGGACAAGTGCCGGCTCAACGATCTCAAAGTGACTCATACTGGCGTTTCCGCGCAAACAATTGAAATCCTTTCCCGTGGCAGAGAAACGACTTATTGGATGGTCACCACTTTTCCGGTGAAAACGACACGGGCTGGCGGAGGGATGGTCGGTGCCATAGCACTGGATATCACCCAGCGCCGCCTGGCCGAGCAATCGATCATTGTCAGGCTACTGCAGCAAGCCAACCATGATTCCCTTACGGCGCTTCCGAACCGTTTTCTGTTTGAAGACAGGCTGGAAAAGGCGCTCGAGGCGGCCAGTTGCCAGTCGGTCCAAAGCTGTTTGCTCTGGATCGATCTTGACCGGTTTAAGGAGATCAACGAGACACTGGGGCATCACATCGGTGACATACTGCTAATCCAAGCCGCTGAAAGGCTCCATCGCTGCTGCGGAGAGTCGGATACGCTGGCGCGTTTGGGCGGGGATGAATTCGCACTTCTCCGCCCCAAAATCCACAGCAGTGCGGACGCCGAGGTTCTGGCCGATGCCATTCTCGCCTCCATTCGAAAACCCTTCTATATCGAGAGACATGAATTGTATATCACCGCCAGTATTGGAATTTGCTCCTATCCCGGCGATGGATTCAATGCGGCCACACTGCAGTGCAACGCCGAACGAGCCATGTACTTGGCCAAAAATCACGGCCGTAATGCCTATCGCTGCTACGAGAGCGCCATTAGCGCCGGAGCGTTGGAGCGCCTCAATCTGGAAGGCGAACTCCGCCACGCATTAAATCGAAATGAATTCGAATTGTTCTACCAACCCCAATTTAATCTGAAGGACGAGCTGAAAGGTTTTGAAGCACTCATCCGCTGGAACCATCCTGAACACGGCCTTTTGTCTCCCGGCGACTTCATCCCACTGGCTGAAGAGTGCGGGCTGATTGTGCCCATCGGCGCCTGGGTAGTCAGGCAAGCCTGCCGCCAACTGGCGGCTTGGCGGGCTGAGCTTCCAGGCATTCATATTGCCGTCAACGTCTCTGCGTCGCAGCTCCACTACGCCGATCTTGTCGGTACAATTCGCGACGCTTTGACGGAATCGGGCATTGACGCGGCCTGCCTGGAAATCGAACTCACCGAAAGTCTCGTCATGCGGAACTACGAAGAATCCGTCCGGCAACTCCAGGGGTTGCGCGCTCTGGGAATCAGCATCGCCATCGACGATTTCGGTACCGGATACTCGTGTCTCAGCAAGCTGCGAACTCTGCCCGTCAACAAGCTGAAGATCGACAAGTCGTTCCTGATCGATATTGAAAGCAGCACCAACGCGGCCGTAGTCACCGCCATCGCTGCCCTCTCCCGCAGCCTGGGCCTTTCGGTTGTGGCGGAAGGCGTCGAACAGCAGGAACAGCTAACCGCCCTCAAGGCCATCGGTGTCGACCTGATTCAAGGCTTCCTCCTCGGCCATCCCATGCCGGCCAGCGTGACCGAAGCCCGTTTTTTTCATTAGCCTCTAGGGTCTGCAGATTCCGCGTTTGCTGGCGGCAATGAAGGCCAGCAAATGCCGCGCATACTCTGAATCGCACTCGACGCCAATTCGTTCCACTGCCGCGGCTAAACCCAGTCCTGACCTGTACAGGATTCGATACGCCCGCTTCAGTGCCGCAACATCCGCCGCCGGAACGCCGGCGCGGCGCAACCCCACCAGGTTCAGACCCTTCGGCGTAATGTCAAACTCGGAGTAGAGGAAGTAAGGCGGCGCGTCACTGTTGACCCGTGAATTCCCCCCGATCATCGCCAGACGGCCGATCTTGGAGAACTGATGGATCACCACGCCGCCGGAGATGAATGCCTGATCTTCGATTTCCACGTACCCCGCAATCAGCGCGCAACTGGCGATCACCACCTGATTCCCGATCCGGGCATTGTGCGCGATGTGCCCCGACGTCATGATGTAGTTGTCGTCGCCGATTTCTGTCGCCGACTCCGACCGGGTCCCGCGCGAAATCGTATAGTGCTCCCGAATCTTGTTGCGGTTGCCGATCCGCAAGTAGCTCCGCTGTCCTGAGAATGACTTGTCGAGCGGGTCCGTGCCCAACACGGTACCGGCGGACACTTCGTTTTGCTCCCCCATGGTAGTCCAGCGTTTTACGTACACATAAGGTTCCAACCGGCAGCCTGCGCCCAATTCGACATCGGCTTCAATTACGCAATAGTCGGCAACCACGCACCGCGCTCCAATCTTGGCATCCGCATGGACGCGGGCCGTCTCAGCCACTTTGGCCGTCGGGTCAATTGACATTCCTTGTATGATACGGAAGTTGAGCCGCCAATACGTAAGAGAGATTGCCGCAACACTGGGTGCCGCCTTTGAAGGAGACGGAGATCTGGAAATCTCCGCTGCTGCACCAATCGAATCGGCCGGGCCGTTCGAGATCTCTTTCATCGGAAATCGCAAGGCGTTTTCCCAGGCCGGGCTGTCCCGCGCGGGCTGCCTGATCGTGCCGGAAGGCTTCCCGAATCCCGCCGGACGCACCGTGATCCGGTCCGCGGAACCGCGAAATGCCTTTGCCGCGGTGGTGGCCCGGCTGCATCCCAAAACACCTCCGCCTCCCGGCATCCACCCCACAGCGGTCGTCTCGCCCGGGGCCCGGATTGCCCCCGGCTGCTCGGTCGGTCCCTACGCCGTGATCGAAGAAGGCGCAAGCCTTGGGTCCGGCTGTGTTCTGGGCGCGGGATGCATTCTTGGAGCCGGCGTTACGCTTGGCGACGGATGCCTCCTGTATGCAAACGTTACTATTTATGCGGGCGTAGAGGTAGGCGCCCGCGCGGTGCTCCACTCCGGTTGCGTCCTCGGCGCCGACGGCTTTGGCTTTGTTTTGACCCCGGCCGGTTATGAGAAATTCCCGCAGGTTGGACGCGTCTCTATCGGCAACGATGTCGAGATCGGAGCGAACTCGTGCGTCGACCGCGCCGCGCTCGGAGTCACCTCCATCGGCGACGGCACGAAACTGGACAACATGGTCCACATCGGCCACAACTGTCAAATTGGCCGGCATGTCGTCATTGCCGCACAAACTGGAATCTCCGGGGCTGTTGTTGTCGAAGACTATGTGGTCATCGGCGGACAGGTCGGTATCGGCGACAAAGCCCGCATTGAGACTCGTGCTGTCGTCGGCTCGGGCTCGGGTATCCTGACATCAAAAATTGTGCGCAGCGGAGAAGTCGTCTGGGGAACACCCGCCCGTCCGCTCAAGAAGTATCTCCGCCAGCTGGCCGCCATTAGCCGCATCGAAGAGGTACGCCAAGAACTGGCGGAACTCCGAAAGCGAATAAAGTCGTGAACTAAGTCACAAACTCCTTACCCCCCTTACTATTCTTTCGATAGTCCTATTCTGATTTTTAATCGAATTGTCGATGATGTTTTGTGTCACCCTCTCCCATGAGCTTTGAGATCGGCGAAACAACCGGCGACTACGAGATAGTAGGTGTGCTCGGTAGCGGCGGGATGGGAAAAGTGTATAAGGTTCGCAACACTTTTTCGGACCGTTTCGATGCCATGAAGGTTCTTCTGCCGGATCTGAATACCAACTCCGAACTGGCTGACCGCTTTTTGCGTGAGATCAAGGTTCAGGCGCGTCTCAATCATCCCAACATTGCCTCTCTGCACACGGCTTTGAACGTCAATAACCAACTGCTGATGATCATGGAACTGGTGGAGGGCCGGAACCTGGAGCAGGAGATCCGGCACCATCCCATCCCATACCAGGATGCCGAAGGTTATCTCATTCAGATCTTGTCGGCGCTGGAATACGCTCACAAGAACGGCGTCATTCACCGCGACATTAAACCGGCGAACATCATTGTGATGCCTTCCGGGCAGGTGAAGTTGATGGATTTCGGCATCGCACGCGTCACCGCGGACCGGAGTCTGACGAAAACGGGAATCGCGCTGGGATCGCTCTTTTATATGTCGCCGGAGCAGATACATGGCGAACACCCGGATGCGCGGTCGGATATTTACTCATTAGGCGTCACGTTTTATGAGGTAATGACGGGAAAAAGACCCATCAACGGCGACAGCGATTATTCCATAATGACCGCCCACCTGATGCACGCTCCGCTGAATCCGGCGGAGCTGAATCCGCTGGTGCCGCCCGCTTTGGCGCAGGTAATTCTGAAGTCCCTGGAGAAGTCAGCGGACGATCGTTACCAGACGGCGGAAGAGTTCCTGGCTGCCATCATCCAGGCAAAGCAATATCCGAACCAGGTCCCGGAGATGGAATCGAATGCCGTCACGAAACTGGTGCAGCCCCTGGCGATGGCGGAAGCCCCGAAAAAGTCGGTGCCTTCTGCCTGGATAGCCGGTGGTGCGGCAGTTCTGGTGGCCGGTCTGGCCGTTGCAAAGTTTTCCCCGAGCCCGGCTCCGTCACCATCGCCGGCGGCTGCGGTGATCCAGCAATCGTCGGCCTCCGCAGCCTCGCCCGCCCGTCCCGCCGTGCTTCCGAAGCCTGACACGTCATCGGCGATAAAACCGCCGCTTCCCGCTCCGGCTACAGAGCCACCCGCGCGCGAAAGAGAAAAACCTAAGGCAGCAGTGGTTTTGCAATCCGATCGTCCAGCCTTGCAACAAACCGCGCCTCCCATGACGGCAAAAAATGCGCCTGTCTCTTTCTCCGGCTCGAACTCCACTTTGGAACGACCCGTCCCGGCCGTACAACACCAAACGCCCGCTTCCTCCCCGCCGGTAACGCAGCCGCCGCAAGCCGCTGCGGCGCAGCCACTTCCCGTCCCGGCTGCGAAAGATCCACGGGTTGTATTGCAGGAAGAATGGGACCGTGTGAGCAACTCGAAGGACGTTGCGGCCTTACAGGATTTCCAGCGAAAGCATTCCGATTCCCCGTTTTCCAGTCAGGCTGCCGCCCGCATCGAATTACATTCGTGGGAATTGGTGGCGGGATCGAGGGAGGCAGCCGCGCTTCGTGGATTTCGGGCACAGTTTCCCAACGGACCCCATGCAGCCCAAGCTGGAGCGGAAATTGACGCCCTGGAGGCGGAGGCAAATAGCCGGTCGATACTGAATGTTTTGGCGGGCTACCGGACAGCCTATGACAATCGGGACACCAGCGCGATTCAGAGCCTGTGGCCAACACTGGGCCGCGAGGACCTGGCAAAGATCGACGCGTTCTTCAAAGCGACTAAGTCCGCGAAAATGGTCCTGCAACCCGTGGCGCAGCCGAAAATCGCAGGCGATACTGCATCGGTTGCCTGCATCCGGTCTGTCACCGTTCAAATGAGGGATGGCGCCCGCCAACGCCCCATCGATCAGAATGTCACCGTACGGCTGAAGAAATCCGGCGCCGCATGGGTAATTGCGGCACTCGAATAAACCAGAAATCATGACAAGAAAACAATGGCTGTTGCCCCTACTGGGCTTGATATTGGCTAGCCTTCCTTGTGCTGGCAATGATTTGGCATTCACGGATAATCACAGCAGCAAGCTTGCCCTGATCATCCCGAACCTGTTCGGAGCCGGCGGTTTGACCTTGCCGAATCCAACGCATAATGCGCACTTTGACAGCGCCTTCCAGTCCAATTTCGTTCCGTTCAATACCGCGCTCGCCGGACAACTGACGTCTCTGCCCATTCCGTCACCGGCCTCGGGCTTCACGTATACTTTCGACAAATCACTCGGCGTCTACACCAGCTCGACGCAAAGCTTTGGCCCCATTCTCGCCGAACGCGCGGAGACCATCGGAAAGGACAAGTTTTACTTCGGCTTCAGCTATCAACGGTTCCGTTTCGACAGCATTGATGGGATCGATCTTCACAAGGTGCCCGTCGTTTTTCAGCACGCGGTGGTCGAAAATCAGGACTTCCTCAAGGACATCATCACCACGGATAATTTCCTGGATATCCATATCGGCCAGTTCACGACATTCTTCACATACGGCTTCAACGACAGGCTGGACGTGTCCGTCGCCGTCCCATTTATCAGTGCCAACCTGAATGCCACTTCGAAGGCCAAGATCCGGCGCATCGGCACTGCCAATGAAGACTGCACCGTCACATCCACCACCTGCGCCCATTATTTCGACACTACCGTGGGGGATCGCAGCGAGAAGCAGTTCTCCGATTCCGGGTCGGCGAGCGGGATCGGCGACGTGATTGTCAGACTCAAGGGAACGGCCTTTCGCTCCACGCGCGCCGGCGTCGCACTGGGCGTGGATGTACGCATGCCAACGGGAGATGAGTATGATTTCCTCGGTTCCGGATCCTTGGGCATTAAACCGTTCGCTGCCTTTTCAGCCCGCGCCGGCCGCGTTTCCCCGCACGTGAACGGAGCGTTCCAGTGGAACGGCAGCACTGTTCTCGCCGGTGATATCGTCTCCGGCCGCAAACAGCGCTTGCCGAATCAGATTCTTTACGTCGCCGGAGCGGACGTCGGCGTGACAAAGCAGTTCACCTTCGCCCTCGATCTGCTGGGGCAGCAGGTGCGCAACGCCCAGAAGGTTGTACCCTCCACCTTTATCGGCGCCAACCAGGTCGGCTACCAGCAAATTGCGTTCCGCAAGGGAACGTTGAATGAATTGAATGGCGCGGCCGGCTTCAAAATCAATGCTTTCGGGAAATTGATTGTTGCCTTCAACGTGCTTTTCAAACTCAACAACGATGGATTGCGGGGGAAGGTAACTCCGTTGATCGGTTTGTCTTATACGCTGTAGGGGAAGCCGTAGAGCCCCCTGGGCGCAAAGTCCGGCTCTGTTAACATGAGAGGCGGATTACATTGACGCAGCGCAAACGAGCTGAAAAGCCAGTCCAATCAGCAAAAAGAACGGGAACCCGCGTCAAACCCGCCAGGAAACTGGGACCGCCCTACACGGCGATATCCATCATTGTTCTGATTTTACTGAACCTGTATGTTTTTCGGGATCACTGGCGCGGGTTGACTACATTTCCGTGGGACTTCGGTCAGGCCTATTACGCCTTCACCGGCTACTGGATTACCTCCATTCAAATGGGCGAGTGGCCGCACTGGATTCCCTATCAGGCGCTGGGGTTTCCCTCGGCTCTCAATCCGCAGTTGGATTTGTTCTACTTTCCCTTCTGGTTCTTTATCATCTTTCAGATTCCATATACGCTGCACGCGGCCACTGTTCTGCAGGTGCTGCACGTTTTGTTTGGATCCATCGGCTTTCTGTTGTTCGCCTTGCGTTGCTTCGGGTCGAAGGGAGTGGCTCTGTGCGGCGCAGCGGCCTTCGCGTTCTTCGGCGGCTTTTACACCAACTCGGAACATGTCGATGTGATCCGCGCGTTTTCCTGGGTTCCTTGGATTTTTTGGGCGCTCTTGCTCGATGAGAGCGTCGCTGACCGCACCTTCGCCCGCTGGCGCATCCACACCAGGTTCCGCACTCCCAACCTTTTCCTGCCGTTGATTGTTTGCTTTTTTCTCACCGGCGCTTACCCCGGATCTTTCATCGCCGGCCTGCTGATCGCCGCCGCCTTCATTGCGACGCAGGCAGCCGCACTCTGGTGGCGGTTCCGGGACCGCGTTTCCTGGTACGACGGTGCGGCGCAGGCCGGACAGATTGCACTGGCGTTGGGGATGGCCCTGGTGTTCCTGCTGCCCAGCGCCTATATGAGCCGCGAGTTAGTACGAACGCAGGAGATGGATCAGTTGGGCCGACGCTATCTTTTTATCCCGGGCTTATATCATCTGTTTATCCCTTCGAAC
This sequence comes from Bryobacteraceae bacterium, assembly GCA_040002435.1. GTDB lineage: Bacteria > Acidobacteriota > Terriglobia > Bryobacterales > Bryobacteraceae > JANXXV01. Next base: position 21,979 of record JBDUEM010000056.1, on the reverse strand, counting down.
TTTCTGTCGGTCGGCAGCGATTTCACGATGGAAGGAATGCAGATCCCCGTTCTTCTTCTTCTCCTGGTTCCGCTGGTCCGCATTCGCCGTACCCTGCTCATCCCGGTTCTCGCCACTGCTGCCCTATCCGCGGTAATGTGTTTGCACGAACTGATTCCCATACGGTCGGTAATCACCACGCTGCTGCCACCGCTTCGCCTCTCGCGCTTTCCCGCCGGCGATTTCCGGCTGTACATCTACATTGGAGTGATGATCTGCGCGCTGTCCGGCCTGCAGCAACTCATCGAAAACCGAAATGCCTTCTGGCGCAATATTCTGAAAATCGGCGGAGCGGTCCTTGTGCTTGCCCTGCTATATATTTATCGAATCGGAAATTCCGAAGATGGCATCGACGGACCCCGGATCTCCGCCTGGATGTGGCGCGATGGAGCTTACTGTGCGGCGTTCGTTTTGGGATACGTGCTGCTCTGGCGCATGAACTGGCTGCGTTCCGCGGGCGCCTATTTCACCGCAACCGCATGTGTGCTGCTGATGGTACCGGTGGTCGATCAGATGAAGGTTGCCTGGAACGACCCCAATGCCGAAAGAAGCATGTATGACACCAACGGGCTGCAGTTGATGGGAGGCAATGAACGGTTGCGCGTCGAACGGGTCTTTGAACGGCAGGAGGTTCAGCGCCCACCGCGCCTGACGCATCAGCCCATGGAGTGGCTGGGGTACCTGGATGGCAGCTATCTGAATACGGATAAGGTCGGCTTACTCTCCGCCAGCCAGCAGGCGGTGCTTGCCGACCCGGCACTGCGCGACATTGTCATGTCGGCTGGGACGATCATGCAAGTCCCCTGTGTAGCCCGAATTTGTGATTCCGCGGAGCCCTCTGTGCATCTTTCAGCAGGAATTCCAGCCGGAAGCACACTGAATTACAGCCGCAACTCCATCCTGTATCAGGTGAATGTGCCCCAGCGTTCGCTCGTGGTAGAGAACGAATTGTACGCTCCGGGCTGGAGCGGAATCTGTGAAATTCATCAGAAGCGCCTGGATGTCCACCGTGTGGACGGCGGATTGCGCGGCTGGGTTCTCGATGCAGGCGCGCACCGCTTGCGGGTCACCTACCGGACGCCCTGGCTCGCCGCCAGTGCCGTATTGTCCGCGCTTTTCATGGGCTGCTGGGCCGCAATGATGGTGGTCTGGTTCCGGCCCCAACCCGACGCTACTTCTTCTTAGGGGTGACCGTGAACTCGACGGGATTCGATTCCTTTCCGCTGGGGTTCGCTACCTTAATCGTCACCACGCCCGGCTTCTCGTATAAGTCATCTGGCATGGTTGCCGTCATCCAGCCCGCATTCCCAAAGATGGTCGGCAACTTTCGTCCGTTCGCCATAATCGACGCGCCGCGCACAAACCCGTTGCCATTGACGGAAAAGGCCGAGGTGCCATCCGATTGCACGTTGAACTTAGTAGATTCCGGCGTAGCCGCGGGCGTTACAGTAAGCAGGGAAGCTGCGACATCGCTCGCCGCCGCGGGAGCGGGAGCGGCTTGCTCCGGCTTGGTCGGCTCACTACATCCGGCCATCCAAAACAGTGCGCAGACCAGCAGAATGTATTTCATGGTTTATCGACCGCTAGAGTAGCACATTCACTCGCCGGTTCCGTCCGCCGGGAAGCTTTTTTCCGGATACGATTGAACCGTATTCACGATGAAGTTCGGCCGCCGCCGGGAATTCTGCAGGGACAACCACAAGTACTGTCCCACAATGCCCAGCCCGAGCGCGGTCAGGCCGCCGAAGAACATGATCATCAGGATAATCGGGGTATAGCCCGCAGTCTGGATGGACCCTCGAAGTCTGCCCCACAGCACAATCGAACCCAGAATGACCGAGAGCGCGGAAGTTCCAAATCCCACCGCCAGCAGCCACTGAATGGGGAGATCCGTGAAATTAAAGATGCTGTCGAAGGAATACTTCAGCTTCTTGGTAAACGTCCAGGCGCTCTTGCCTTCCAGCCGCGGCATCCGCTGGTAGCTCACAAATCTGCGCCGGAATCCGACCCAGAAAAGAAGTGCAATCAGGTTGGTGTTGACCTCCGGAAGGGAGAGCAACTCGTCTCGTACAATCCGGTTACAGCCGAAAATGTCCACGCCGCCTGACGGCATATCTTTCAACACAAAGCGCCGGTAGAGACTCCAGAACGCTGTCGACATCAACTCCGTAATCCACGGGTCCGACCGTCCGGCGCGGACTCCGAAGCACACGTCGGCCTCGTCCGCGCGCAGAATTCGGACGAATTCCAGAATCAGCGCGGGTGGTTCCTGCAAGTCGGCCGCCAGCACGGCGAAGATATCGCCTCCCGCGTTTCTCAATCCCGCGGAGATAGCCGCAAACGACCCGAAGTTGCGGCTAAGGGTAATCAATTTCGTTCGCAGTGGAACGGCAGGGAGCTGGCCGGCCAGAATCTCATAGCATCGGTCCGGGCTTCCATCCACTACAAACACCACTTCCAGCGGCTCGCCCTGCAATTGTTCCTGCAGCTTGTGCAATTCGGCCAGCAGCCGGGTTAATCCCTCTTCGCTCTTGTACAAGGGGATTATCAGCGAGAGCATCCCTATCCACTCCAACGGTTGCAAACATCCAGCACCCGTTCAATTTCCTCTTCCTTGAGATAGGGATGAATCGGCAGGCTGACTTCACCCAGGGCGATCTTCCTGGCCTGAGTGCATTCGCGAATCACCTGGTGCGCAACGCTCTTCATGGCGCACTGATCGGGCATCAGAATAGGATAGTGCTCACCCGCCCCCACTCCCTGGCTTTTCAGCCAGGAAAGGAAGTCTTGCTTGCGGTCCGGGTCCACCACCACAGGATACAGATGCCAGCAGGAATTCGAATCCCGCGGCGAAGCCATAGGCCGGATTCCCGCATGTTGAATGCCCGCGTTGTACTGTGCGGCGACAACTCTGCGATGTGCCGTCCATGCGGCCAGGCGCGGCAATTGCACGCGGCGCAGCAAGGCGGACTGCAATTCATCCAGGCGGCTGTTGTATCCGATCTCGGCGTGAACATACTTACGGGACTGACCGTAATCGCGAAGGCAGCGCACCTTCGCGGCCAAGGTCTCCTCGCCAGTGAGAACCGCCCCTCCATCGCCAAACGCGCCCAGGTTCTTTGTAGGGTAGAAGCTGGTAGCCGCCATCTGGCCCACCGATCCTGTCGGCAAACCGTCCGACGTCGCCAGCACCGACTGCGCGCAGTCTTCGACGATCCGTAACTCAAATTCATCGCGCAGCGAGCGCAGCGCCGCCAGGTTCAAACTGTGCCCGTACAAGTGCACCGGAACCAGGTAGCGGATGGAGGGCTGCGCACGCAGCACCTCGCGGCACTGCTCCAGGTCAATCAAGCCATACCGGTCACAATCCACAAAAATGGGAACGGCCCCCAATTTCACAATCGCCAGGGTGGTGGCGAAGGCTGACAGAGGGGTGGTCAGCACCATGTCACCTGCGGCGCACCCCAACGCCTTGAGCGATAGTTCAATGGCGTCCAACCCGCTCGCCACGCCCACCGCATGGGCCAGGCCCCACTGGTCGGCGAGGGCTTTCTCAAACGCCGTCACTTCGGCGCCAAGGATATACCAGCCGCTGGCGCCTACCGTTTCGAAGGCGGCGGCGGCATCCGCGCGGATGTCTTCCCACTGGCGCCGGAAATCATTCAGCAGGATCATCCAGCACTCTTGCACAGCGCCAGGTATTCGTCGTAATCGCGAATATAATCGGCCGCCGAATAGGAGTCGGACGCAAGAACCAGCAACACCGCATCTTTCGAATATTTGTATTGCACTCCCCAGGTCATCGGCGGCAAATGAAGCCCCAGTACCGGCTGATCCAGCACGAATTCCTGCCGTGTCGTACCATCGTCCGCCACAATATGGCAGGAACCGTGAACACAAATCAGGAACTGGTGCAGGGTGCGGTGCGCATGCTCTCCCCGGATCTGCTGGCTCGCAACATCATAAACAAGAAAATACCTTTTCACCGGAAAAGGAACATGCCGCTCGGTTTCACCAAAACTCAGGCTGCCCCGTAAATCGTCAACACGAGGCAGGCGATGGAGGGTGACGCCCTTCACCTGTGTGGCAACACTGCCGGCTTCCGTGGGCGGCGATACCGCGGGCTGCATCCTGTCTTCGGTCAAGCCTACATAGCCGGAGATTCGCGCCGGATTTCCCGCAACGATAGCGTCGGGCGGAACATCCCGGGTGACCACCGATCCCGCTCCGATCATCGATCGCTCTCCGATGGTGAGCCCCGGGAGGATGGTGGCATTGGCTCCGATCGACGACCCCTTCCGCAGTCGCGTTCGCGGATGCTTTTCCCGATGCTGCCCGCTGCGAGGGAATCCGTCATTGGTGAAGGTCGCGTTCGGTCCTATGAAAACGTCGTCTTCAATATCGATTCCATCCCACAATTGAACGCCGCATTTCACCGTGACCCGATCGCCTAAAACGACATCATTTTCAATGAAGGTATGGTCGCAAATGTTGCAGCCGGAACCAATACGCGCACCCGCGAGAATGTGCGCAAAGGCCCAAATCCGTGTTTTGTCGCCGATGGCAGAGGACTCGACAACGGCGAGCGGGTGCTGGAAAAAGTTCATTCGAACAATATTTATTTGAACCCCAAGGTTATCATACGGCCCTGCGCCGGAAGGTTGTCCTGCGGTCTGCCGGCCGCGGGAGAACCTGCACCAAATGCGGCACGCAGGCGCGGCTCGCTAGCCCTCCGTCCTAACCCCTGTCGAAGATCTCACGGAGGCCTGTTGGCCAACATTACCGGAAGGGCTATACCTGCGTGACCAGAGGCCCCAGGCCGGCGAATGATTTTCAAAAGCAATCCTGCCCGGAACCACCAATTCGACCTCGGTGCCTGCCGAGGGGCTACTGAACAGCCGGAGCCGTGCCCCAATCCGGTCGGCCCGCTCCTTGATTCCAGTAAGTCCCCAGTGCCCACTCCGGCCGGCGGAGAGGACATGCTCATCAATACCGTCGCCGTCGTCGCGGACAACAAGACAAAATTGATTCGGTGTGTATTTCAATTCCACATCGATTTGATTCGCCTTGGCGTGACGAAATGCATTGATCAGGGCTTCCCGGCCAATGCGGTAGACTTCTTCACGCAGTTGCGGATGCAGAGGCTTTTTCTCCCCGTCCACGATGACGCGAAATTCCAGGTCTCCGGTGTTCGCGAACTGAGGATCTAGTTCCCGCTGAATTGCAGCAAAGGCCCGCTCGAGGTCCACGGCGTTTTGCTCGGAACGCAAACCCCTGATCGCATTCCTGCCTTCATCGATCACCTGGTCCATCAGCTGAATCGCCCGGTTCAAAATCGGCGCTGCGTTAGAGTCCGCCGGCAAACGGTCGCTTGCAATGTGGGCGTGCATGGAAGCGCTGAGAAAGCCTTGCAGCAGCGTATCGTGCAGTTCCTGAGCAATTCGGATGCGCTCCTGCAGCCGCTCATCGAAGCGGGCGCTGATGCCGGCGGCCAGTTGCCTGACGCGCAGCCGGTAGGCGGCTGCTGCAAGCGCGATGGCTCCCACCCCGCACAGCGCCAGAAACCAACTCGTCTGATACCATGCAGGCGCGATACGCAGGTCCAGTGTTGCTCCAGCCTCGTTCCAGACTCCCCGGTCATTCGCCGCCGCGACGTGAAACCTGTAGGATCCGGGGCGAAGCTTGGTGTAGTAAGCCTGACGGCGAGTTCCAACGTTCTGCCACTCCGTGTCCGCTCCTTCCAGTTGGTAGCGAAAAGTGACCCGCTCGGGCATTGCAAGGCTCAGGGCGGCGTAATCAATCTGCAGATTCTCAGTGCCTGCGGGCAGACTAAGACCAGTGAGACCCGATTGAATCCTTCCGTTGGAGCGTACCGAAGAGATGACTACCGGCGGGGGAAGCCGGTTCCGATTTCGGTCCAACGCGGCCGGCTCCACCCACGCAATTCCTTTGATAGTGGCGAACCATATCTTCCCATCGGGACCTTCCAAAACGGAGGGTTCCGGCAATTTTTCGCCCGAAAGTCCCGGGAGTCCGTCCAATTCGTCGAGGTGTTCCGCGGAGACTGCAACATTCGGGTTACTGAGCCACTTCTTCAGCTCATCGGCCGGAAGGTGGGAAATGCCCGAAAAGCCATTTACCCAAAGCTCGCCCGTCTGGGTCTCCACAACGCCGGAAGCCCGCCCGGGTTGTTCCGGATCGCTCCATTGCATCGTGTAAAACTGCCCTTCGGTAAAAAGTTGAACGCCACCCGGTCCGGCCAGCCAGACGTGGGCGCCGCGCACCGACATCGTTGTCTCGGAAACATCCCGCGCCTTGCGGACGAAGGAGTGGTACGCGGACCCGTCCCACTGCACAACTTTGTCGGAAAAGGCAAACCAGATATTTCCCTCCTGGTCATCCGTCATCGCGCCGATCACGCCTGGCTTTTTGCCAAGGGCCGTATTCTGCTTCTTCCATTTGCCATCGGAATAGTGATAGGTACGGCCGCTGCGCGCAAGAATCCAGGGTTCGTTGTTACGGTCGACTGCCGCGGAGACAACAGAGTCCAGCTTCTCGTCCGGATAATGAACCGGCTGGAAACCTGCGCCGGAGGACCGCCACAGCCGCACATCTCCCGCACCAGCAGTCCAAATGGTTCCCGTGTGATCCCGTCGAATGGATATCGGCGGGCCGATTCCCGGGAAGCTTCTCGTCTTTCCGTCCGCGGCCACATGGGTGAACGGCATACTGCTGTTCCCGGTCCAGACGGAACCCTGGTCTCCGATGGCGATGCTGAACTCGCGCTCCCGCGCAGGTGGCAGCGCCAGTCTGTTCAGTGCATTACGGCGAAGACGGTCCAGCCCGGAATTAGTTGCGACCCACACAACTCCCTCCCGATCGATCAGCACCTTCCAGGCAGCATCGGAGCTCAATCCCTCGGCAGGGGTAAAGATAGACCCCGGAGCGTTTTCTTTTGCCACCGGTGTAGGCCACTGCCCTACATCGTCGAACCGCTGCACGCCCTTGGAGGTGACCGCCCAGAGGGAGCCATCCGGCGCAAACGTGAAATCACCAAACTGGGTGTTCTTTTTGTCTCCTTCTCCCGGCTCGAAGGAAGCAGTGACGCTTAACTTACTGGCCACCCGGCGCAGTCCTTGATCGTCGGAAAGCCAGATTGAGCCATCCGGCGCTTCATGAAGGAATGCATAGCTGGTGGAAGGACCTTTTCCGAATTCGCCGGCGGTAAACTTTGGCGCCCCCTGCGGCTTGAACAGAAGCGGACCGGACCGGGTCTTGACCCATAGCGTCCCGTCGCTATCCAGAAAGATGCCTGCCGCGAAACCGCCTGGATAGCCCTCTTTGGTCCCCACCTGCTCACAGGTGGAACCTCGCAAGTGGAAGAGTCCGGCTGCGCCTTGAATCCATAAGGAACCATCCCGGTCTTCGATCAGCCGGCCCATCTTTCGGGTCGGAGTGCAGCGCCTGTCTGGAAAGGTGGATAGCTTCCCATCCTTCCAGAAGAGCAGGCCCGCGCTGGTCGTCGTAAGCCAGAGCCCGCCGGAGGGAGGGACAAGGACTGAATCGATTTCGTTCCCGTCCACCGCACCATAGGTAGCGTCGGCAACGGATTGGAAGCGAACTCCGTCGAAGCGCATCACTCCCCTCGATGTGGTGAGCCAGAGGTAGCCATCGGACGACTGCTGAAGGTCGAAGACTGACCCCAGGCCGTTTTCCGAGGTCCACGCGGTGTGATGGAAGTCGGGCCGGTCGGAGGCCCTCGCCGCGAATACCCCAGCCAGTGCCAGGAAGAAGCAGAAGATTCGGATGCTAGATATCCAGGACAGTGTCATGATCCAGCGTTGCGAAGTTTGTGTGCGCCCCAATCATACTTGTGAGTTGAAATTGTCGCCAGGCGTTGAGCAAGCCGGAAAAAAACGAAACTTAGGTACTTCACCAGGGATTGTAACCCAGGGATGGGTGTTGGAAATCACCTGCAGGTGGGGGATCTGGATACTACTTTCGAGGTACTCACTGACGGTCGCGCCTCCGATTCGCTATCATTCGGGCAATGCTCGTAGAATTGATGGTCGAGAATTACGCAGTCATCGAAAGGCTGCGCATTCGCTTTCACGACGGACTGAATGTGCTTACCGGCGAGACCGGCAGCGGTAAATCCATTGTGGTCGACGCCTTGGGACTCCTGTTTGGAGGACGCGCGTCGGCGGACATGTTGCGGTCGGGTTCGGATCGTGCGCGGCTGGCTGGTATTTTCGATACTCCGGCGGCGGCTGCGTCCATGTTGGAGGCTGCGGGGATTGAACCCGAAGACGGCGAGCTACTGATCGAGCGGGAAATTTTGGCCAATGGTAAGTCGCGGGCTTTTGTGGCCAGCCGGCCCGTCACCGCCGCCCTGTTGCGGGATCTCTCCCGGTATCTCGGCGATATCCACGGCCAGCACGATCAGCAGCGGCTGTTTTCTACTGACGCGCAGTTGGAAATCCTCGACAGCTTCGCCGCCGTACAGGCTGACAAGGACAAAATCGCGGAGGTATTCAGGAAGTGGCGCTCGTGCGCGCGGGAGTTGGAAGAGATCGACCGGACGGAGCAGGAGAAACTGCGGCTGCTGGACCTCTGGAGCTTTCAGCGGAACGAGATCGAATCCGCCCGCCTCGCCGCTGCCGAAGACGAAAAGCTGGAGGCCGAAAGGCGCATTTTGCAGAACGTCTCAAAGTTGATGGAGAGTTCCAGCGCGGCCTATGCGGCGCTGTACGACGCGCCGGAATCGGCATACGCGCAGTTACGCGTCGCGGTGCGCCGTCTCGAAGAGCTTTGCCGCATCGATAGTAGTTTGCAGGACCTGTTGGAGACTTTGAAGCCCGCCGAGATTGCCGTCTCCGAGGCTTCCAGCACGCTTCGGGACTATGTCGACAAACTGGAAGCGGATCCGGACCGGTTGGAGGACGTGGAGAACCGCCTCTCCACCATTGATAAATTGAAGCGCAAGTATGGCGCCTCCGTCGAGGAGATCCTGCGATTCTACGAGCAGGTCCGCGGTCAAATGGAAGCGGCTGAAACGGCGGCGGACCGTCGCGCTGCGATCGAGAAGCAGCGCGCGGAACTGGCGGGCGCTTATGAGAATCTGGCTGCCGGATTGACCGCCAGGAGACAGGCGGCGGCCCGCAAACTGGAGAAATTGGTGGTGGCTGAACTGGCCGGCCTGGCCATGGAACGGACGGTGTTTGTGGTGCGGTTCTCCAAGGTGGAATGGACGGCGGGAGGCAGCGACGCTATCGTGTTTCTCGTGTCCCCCAATCTGGGCGAGGAGCCGAAGCCTCTGGATAAGATTGCATCCGGTGGCGAGGTCTCACGGATTGCCCTCGCGTTGAAGACCTGCACTTATTCGGGAAGTGGCGGGGCCGATGCGCCGCTGATGGTTTTCGACGAAGTGGATGCCGGCATCGGCGGATCGGCCGGAGAGACTGTAGGTCGACGGTTGAAACAGCTTGCGGCGACGAACCAGGTCTTGTGCGTTACCCACCTGGCGCAGATCGCCGGCTTTGCGGACTATCACTTTGTCGTGGAAAAGCGCGAAGTGAAGGGGCGGACCCTGGCCGCGGTGGACGAGATTTCGGGAGAAGCCCGAACCCGGGAGATTGGCCGCATGCTGTCCGGCCAAAGGCTGACGCCTGAGGCCCTGCGGCATGCCGAGCAGTTGATTCGCCTGGGGGATGGCGGGTGAAGTGGCGGCGCGTGCATCGCTTGTATGGTTGGTCTTAATTGCCGCTGAGGTGGTGCACGGCATCCTGCGAACCATGCTGCTGGCGCCGCTGGTGGGAGATCTGCGGGCGCGGCAGATTGGTGTACTGATTGGATCGCTGTTGATTCTGTCGATCACCACACTCTTTGTCCGCTGGATAGGCGCCAAAAGCACGAAAGAACTACTGGCCGTGGGCTTTGGCTGGTTGCTGTTGACGGCGTCGTTCGAAATCGGATTCGGACTCCTTGTCTTCGGCCGGACTTGGTCGTATCTGAAAATGGATTACGACATTCCCCATGGGGGCTTGCTTCCGTTTGGGTTTGTGGTGCTCTTGTTCTCACCATGGATCGCGGCGAGAATTCGGAGCTAGCGGATGGCCTGCCCCTACGGATTGATCGCGATATCCACCTGATCGTGAAACGCGTCCGGCGTTTCAATCGCAAGTGAAGTATTGGATCCCGTGGGCGTGCCTGCAGGGACGACGACGTTCACCTGGTACAGTCCCGGAAACTGCGGCGACAGTCCCTTGTAAACCGGCTTCGCGGATACTCCCCCGAAGTACACGCTGACAGCCGCATTGGTGTCGGTGAGGATGTTGGGAGGCGCACCATCGGAAACGTTTGGGGTTACCGCGCCAAGCCCGGTGAGGAAGATGAGGATTGTTTCGCCGATCCTCGCAGGCTTCGCCGCGTTCACCAAAGAGAAGTCCGCGTGAAGAACTGCGCCCGGGCCAATGCCCGCCGAGGGAACCGTAAAGACGCCCGGGCTGGTCTTCGCGACAGGCACGACCACCGTATTGGACTTCGTTCCGTTATTGTTCACCACGATCGATGCCGCAGGTCCGGGTGTGTTGAACGGCACCAGGACGCTGATCTGTGTCGGGCTCACCGCGTAAACAGGAGCCTTCGTATTGTTGATGGTCACTTCCACACCGGACAGCGACGTGCCGTAAGTTGTGCCCCCAGCCGCAACGTCGGTCTTCCCGCTGAGCCCGGTTCCGAAGAGGGTGATGAATGCACCTGGGGACACAGGGGCGCCGGTTGGCGCAAAGCTGGCCGCGTTCAGCACGCCCTGGGGGTAGACAAATACTCCCGTGCCCAGCGCCGAAGGAGCACGAATACCGAAGTAAATCTCATACACACCCGTTGCCGCCACTGCGGTTCCCGATCCAACATAAGCCTGTCCGCCCGCACCCACCGCGAAAGAATTCAGCTCTGGACCGCTGCCGCTGCCATCGCTGGACACACCGTAGGAGTTCACTGCAGTCAGATCGACCGTTCCGCCCGAGGTTCTGATCCGTTTGGAAACCACTAGTTCGCCCTGCGCGGCCGGCTTTGCGGAGCCGGCAGATGCATTGAAATCACGCTCGAATCGCAATCCGCCGCTGAAGTAAAGGTCATTCAATGTTGCGGGTATGCTGAGGGCTTTGACGCCGATGATCATGTCCTGTCCTCCGCCCGCGAGGAAAACATTTCCATCTTGAGAGACGTAGAGCGTCTTGGCCCCACTCAAAAGTTGCGACGAAGATGCTGCGCCCCCTGTAATGGGAAAGTTCGCCGTACCGGTCCCATCGCTCGCCATCGTATAGGTAGCGCCCGCAATGCTCTGCGTAATGGTTTGCGTTCCCAGATTTGCCGCCTGGCCCGAGACGCTGATGGACCCGAACGAGCCAGAGGTGGCATTCACTTTGAAGAAAGCGTCCCTTACAGAAGCGGTCGAAGCATTCTGAAAATCGAGACTACTCACCCAATAGGTCCCGCTGAGATCAGCTTGCGAAGCGGGAGCCGGAACGGCGATCAACAGATCGAAGGTCCCTACGCCTGAGTCGGTAGTGGAAGCGACGAGCGCCCCCTGGCCCAGCCGCGCGTTCATGTTGACGCCGGCTTGCTGTGGATTCGAAATCACCGCCAGTCCGCTGGCTTGCATCGTGTACGTTCCGTTGCCCGCCAGTGTGGCCGGGCCTCCGCTTCCAATCATCTGCTGGCCTGTGAAAGTGAATGCACCGTTACCGTCAAAGGTGATCGATCCTGTAAGCGAGCGTGAGCTTTGAATAGTTGCCGCTCCGGACACCGTCAATTGAAGGTGACGAAAAAAATACTTGCCGCTGAGCGATCGATTATCGAGCACCTGGGAATAAGAAGGGATGGAGAGTATCAACACTAGAATTGCGATTCGATTTGTCATGATGCGGTCGTATCTATGTAAACGCGAACCCATCCCAATAGTTTCCTTCTGCCGAGAGTAGCAACTCGGCACCGCGCAGCGGGTTAGTCTGAGAAGTGAGGCGAAAATCCAGTATGCCTGCCAGAATGGGTGAAGGAATCATAATTTTATTCTCTGCGGTGGCTCTATTACTATTCACGCCGTTGTATATAGGCGCACAGCCGCCGGCCGAAGCGGATGGCGGCGACCTTCCTGAAATCAAGGTGGATCATCCGGAATGTGTTTACTTCGGGCCAAAGCACGCGGAAATCGTGAAGTCCGGCCTCAACGGAGCACAGACAGCAAACAATGCCCTCTCGGAATTGGCAGACCGCGTAACCGCCTTGTTGGTAGCGAGCGACGATGCCGGCAATAACGGGTTGGACATCGTGCCCGGTGGAAGCCGCACGAATACCTACCAGCGCAGCGGCACTCGAGGAACCATTGACCGTTATCTGTTTGCTGCGATGCAGCAGGCAGGCGTCACTCCCGCCGTGCGCTCCAATGACTATGAATTTATCCGCCGCGTGACTCTGGATCTAACTGGACGAATTCCGACGCCCGACCGCGTGCAGAGCTTTGTCGCGGATTCCTCAGCCAACAAACGAGCCGCTCTCATCGATGAACTGCTGGCCAAGCCGGAGTGGGTGGACAAATGGGTGATGTATTACGGCGACCTGTTCAACAATACGACCGACAATACAACTACCGGCGTGAAACGGTACGCCGATGGACGGAACGCTTTCTACGCGTGGCTGAAGCAGTCTATTGCGGCCAATCGCCCTTACAACAGCATCGCCTCGGATTTGATTTCAGTGCAGGGAACTAACAGTTACGATCCGGCGCAAGGACATTTAAATTGGATTGTGAACGGTCTGGTGACGAACGGACCGTCGCAGGATGCCTACGATCAGGAAGCAGCGAACACAGCCGAGACATTCCTGGGCATCTCCCACTTGAACTGCACCCTTTGCCACAACGGGCGCGGCCATCTGGATGCGTTGAGTCTTTGGGGCAAGAATCAGAGCCGCGTATCGAGCTGGGGGCTCGCGGCCTTTTTCGGCAGGACGGTGATTGGAAGGACTGCCGTGGATGCGGCCGTCAACAATCAGCCCTACTACTGGCATGTGGACGACAGCGGCAAGGCCGATTACCAATACGGCACGCTCACCGGAAACCGGCCGGCGCGCTGCATGAACAATCTGCCTCCTGTAACGGTGAGCAATGTCCTCACCTGCGGCTGCGCAGACGGCACCGCGCCCACCGTCACCAATGGGCGCGCATCTTGCCGGTCCGGATTTGGCACTGCAGCCGCGGTTTATCCGTTCAGCGGACGCGGACCCAAGGCCGGAGAAAGCTATCGCGTCGCACTGGCGCGAGAGGTCACCTCAGACTTCCAGTTTGCACGCGCCTCAGTGAACTATCTCTGGAAGGAGTTCTTTGGCCGCGGCATTGTAGACCCTGTCAATCAATTCGATCTGGCCCGGCTGGATCCAGACAATCCGCCGCCGGATCCGTGGACTCTGCAGCCTTCGAACCCGCAGCTGTTGAATGCCCTGGCGCAGGATTTCATCAATAACGGATACGACATCAAGGCTCTGATGAAGCAGATTGCCAACTCGGACGCCTATCAGCTTTCCTCGCGCTACAACGGGGTCGCGCCGGATGAGAAGCTGTTCGCGCGAAAGTTGGTGCGGCGCTTGTGGGGGGAAGAAATTCACGATGCGATTGCGCAATCAAGCAACATTCTTCCCAGCTACAGGATCGCTTCCGTCCCGAACAGTCCACTGACGTGGGCCATGCAGTTGCCCGAACCGCGCAACCTGCCGGGTGGAACTACAACGGCGTTCCTGGATAGCTTCTTGCGGGGCAACCGCGACGACGAGGACCGGCGCGGCGATCCGGCGCTGACCCAGGCTCTCAACCTGATGGACGACAGCTTTGTAATGACGCGGATTCGCGCTACTGGAACAGGCGCAAACGCCAGCTTGCTGGCGAAGAGCCTTCCAATGCCCAACGACCAACTGGTGGACAACCTGTTCCTCACCGTGCTCTCGCGTTTCCCGACGGATGCCGAAAAGAAGACGGCGATTGCGAACCTCGCTTCGGGGTCTGGCACAGCGGGACGGCAGCAGAAGGCTGAGAATCTGCTCTGGTCGCTCTATAACAAGGTCGACTTCATTTTCAATTACTAAAGGAGACGCTATGTACGGACAACATAAATTCGAGCAGTACATCAAGGCGAATCCCCACCACCGGCATAAGAACTTCTTCGACCGGCCTCACTGGACCCGGCGAAACTTTTTTCAGCTTCTCGGTACCGGAGTAACAGCGTCTTTTCTGTCTGAGAAAGCGCATGCGGACGGACTGTCGCAGGCGTCGGTCGTTCCCCTCAACAAAGCGAAGAACGTGATCTTTATCTTGCTGACCGGCGCTCCCTCGCATACCGATACGTTCGATTTGAAATTTCTGGACGGGACAACACCGGCCGACTTCAACCCCACGAAGTATGGCGACATCCTCTGGCCCACGGGTCTGCTGCCAAAACTGGCGGCAAAGCTGCCGGACATCGCAATCGTGCGATCGCTGCGCGCCTGGGCGCTGGTACACAGCCTGGGGCAGACGTGGACGCAGATCGGCCGCAACCCGGCCGCATCGTTGGGCGATATCGCACCGAACATCGGCAGCATCGTCGCGCTGGAGAAGGAGAAAGAGCGGACCGTGAACCAGGTGTTTCCCTCATTCCTGGCATTGAATTCGGCGCAGGGAGTGGGCTCGGGCTTTCTGTCTTCCAAATATGCTCCGTTCAAGATCAACCCCGCCGCTGCCGGACTCGCCAACGTGACCAACGCGGACGGACAGGCGAGGCTGAACGACCGTTTCGCACTGCTGCATTCGCTGGACGATTCGCTGCGTCAGTCGCCGTCTCCACTAGGCAAAGCGCTAGAGGACATGGATAGCTTCTATTCCGCCGCGAAGGGACTCACTTATAACCCGACCGTGGATACAGCCTTCCGCTTCAGCACCTCTGACAGCATGCGCTACGGCAGTACCGGCTTCGGAAATGCATGTCTGGTTGCAAAGCAGGTGCTGGCGGCCGATCAGGGGACGCGATTTGTCCAGATCAGCTACGGCAGTTGGGACATGCACAACAACATCTATGACAGGCAGGTGAATCCGCGCGGGAATCTCTATGCGCTGGGCACGCCGCTGGACGATGGCGTTTCCGCGCTCCTGACCGACTTGAAAGGGGCCGGGCTGCTGGACAACACTCTCGTCGTGATGGTGGGTGAGTTTGGGCGCACGGTGGGCAAGCTGAATCCCGCAAACGGGCGCGACCACTTTCTGCAGCAGTTCGTGATGTTCGCAGGGGCCGGTGTGAAGGGTGGCCGCGCGATCGGATCAACCAGAGCGGATGGGTCGGCGACCCTCGATCCCGGCTGGTCACAGGGAAGGGACATCAAGCCCGAAGACATTGAGGCGACCATATACTCCGCCATGGGAATCGATTGGACCTACGTGAATTACAACGACCCGTTCCACCGCGGATTCGAATATGTGCCCGGCGGCAAGGACGGCGTCTATACGCCCATCAACGAACTGTGGAGTTAGTGGTGATTAAATAGGAGCTGTGAAAATTACAGCTATCGAGACGTACATCGCGGGAAACCCGTGGAAGAACTGGTTATTCGCCAAAGTCAGGACGGACGAAGGCACTTACGGCATTGGTGAAGGAACGCTGAATGCGTTTTCCAAGACCATTGAGACCGCCATCCACGAACTGAAGCCGTTTATCATCGGGATGGACCCGTTTCAGATCGAGACCATCTCACAGCGACTCATTCGCGATGTCTACTCCGAGGGTGCGCAGATTCATATGTGCGCCGTGGCGGCAATCGAGATTGCCTGCTGGGATATTATCGGCAAAGTTTGCAAGCAGCCCATTTACAATCTGTGGGGCGGCCAGTGCCATGAAAAGCTTCGTGCCTACGCGAACGGCTGGTATAGAGGACCACGGACACCGGAGTCGTTCGGCGAGAAGGCGAAGGATGTGGCCAAACGCGGATACACCGCACTGAAGTTCGATCCATTTGGCAGCACCTGGCGGACGCTCTCGCGCGAGGAATTCGACCTCAGCCTCGACATCATTACCGCCGTCCGCGAGGCGGTTGGACCCTCCGTGGATTTGCTGATTGAAGGCCATTGCCGCTTTAACGTAGCCACTGCGGTGGAATTTTCCGAGGCGATGCATTCGCAGCGGCCGGTCTGGTTTGAGGAGCCCGTTCCGCATACCAACACGGCGGCCATGGTGGAAGTGGCGCGGCGCAGTCCGGTGCCGATAGCAACGGGCGAGAGCCTCTCCAGCAAGCAGCAGTTCGCCGATTTGCTGAAACACGATGTGGTGGATTTCCTGCAGCCTGAGCCTCTGAATCTTGGCGGGATCTTCGCGGCGCGCAAAATCGCCGACATGGTGGATGCGCATTTCGGCATGATCGCGCCGCACAGCGCCCAGGGTCCGGTATGCTCGGCGGCCTGCGTGCAGTTAAACGCATCGCTACCCAACTTCTTCATCCATGAGATCTTCGACGAGTTCAACGAGCCCTGGGAGAAGGACATCGTGACGAACGGAGTTCACGTGGTGAATGGCTACATCGAGGTTTCTGACCGTCCCGGCCTTGGCATCGACCTGAATATCGAAGAGATTCTCAAGCACCCGTATCAGCAGGAGAATCACATTCCGCTGTTCCGCCAGGGTTGGGAGAAGCGGGAGAAAGTAGTGTACTAGAGGGACCAGCAATGAAAGTCGCGATCCTGCTCGCGTACGCTGTCACAATGGAGGCGCAGATTACCGCCACGTTGAACCGCATGCCCAACGGCGTGGACGAGGTTACTCTGCGGAACGATTCCGCCATCGCGGTGGTGGCATTTGCCGTCACCGCGAAGCAGTTTCCCCGGACCGATTTCGCCAGCGGCGCGCCAGTGGTTTTCTATTCGGATCCGTTGATCGAACCGGAAAACAAACCTCTGCCGGCAAACGAGGAGCGTACGGTGATGCGAATCGCGACGCCACGAAGGAGTTGGGAGCCCGACCCAAACGCCAGGCGCGTTTTGGAAGGGACGGTAGTGGCCGCCGGCGTTTTGGCCGACGGCACTACAACGGGTGATGCGGCTTTACTCACCCGCCTGATCCTGCGCCGCAGCAATACGTTGCTCGCTGTGGAGACTTCAATCGAGACACTGTCCGAGGCCGGCCGCCGCAACATCCCCCGCAATCAATTGATCGAACAATTTCAGAAAATGGCGGATTCCATGAACCGCTGGTACGTTCCCGTCGAGCAGCAGGTGGGGCGCGAAGTGTACCAATCCATCATGGGACGACTACTCAATCTGCCCCCTGCGGAACCGGGAGCGGCATTCCCTCCGGCTGCCTTTATCGCCTCGGAAACTGCTTCATTGAACCGCCGGCGCGTCAGTCTGCTGGAATCGCAACCGGGCCTTGAGGATGCGGTGCTGGTAGTAAGCGCACATTAATACGAGAGAAGGCTTCCATTTTCTTCGCTGTTCCGGGTAATATAAATAAATTTTGAAAATTGAAAACCGCTTTTGACCGGCTGTCGTATTACGTCTAGAACCAAAGGAGGAATGAGTGTTTAAAAGCACAACTGCGTTCTCGCTTGGCCTGTTGCTGGCTGCTCTGGTGTTCGCTCCAGTCCCGGCCATTCAAGCCGCCGACCACCGTGATGCCCCCGCTGTGGATGGCGCCGGTGAAGGTGATATTACCGACGTATTCGCCTTTCTTGATCCCAACAACAGGAATCGTTTGATCCTCGCCATGGGAGTAAATCCGGTCGCGGTCCCTGCTCTGTTGCACAGCTACCGGTTTTCGAAAGACTATCTATATCAATTCAAGCTCGACCTGAACGGCGACGCCAGGGAAGATCTGGTGATCCAGGCTAAATTCAGCGAGTCCGATACAGGTCAGAACGTTCACATCCGCGTCGGGGTACCCGATGCAGGCACGGCCGGCGCCAACAATAGTTTCATGGAAAACGCTCCCAGCGCCCTCGATCACGCAACAGGGGAAGTGTTTGGCTCGGACAACGACATTCAGGTATTCACCGGCCTGCGTGACGATCCGTTTGTGCTGGACGGCCAGTTCTTCCGCATTGTGGCGAACTCCCAGGATGTGTTCCGCGCCATTCCTGCTTCGCCCCTGGGGCCGCTTCGTGGCCGTCCCATTAAGGCCGACGGAACCAGCGGCATCGACACCTTTGCGGGTTTCAATGCCTCCTTTATCGTGGTGGGTATCCCGGTATCCTGGCTGGGCGGCTCACGGGATATCGTGAACATCTGGGCTACAGTGAGTGCGCCCGTTTCCGAAACCGGCAACTACGTCCAATTTGAGCGCATGGGGCAGCCCTTGTTCAACACGGTGTTCGTCCCGGCTGGCTTGAAGGATGCGTTCAATCAGGGGGTCCCTGCCGATGATGCGGCACGCTGGTCGAAGTACGTGCCGGATTCCCTCACCACAGCGGATAACGACGGTACGGGCAACACGATCGCCGGCCGCGCTTCACTGCTCACTGCCCTTGGGCTGACCGCTGCGCCCTATGGCGCGCCGCTCTTGCTTCCGGGAAGCTTTGGAAATACGAACCGCGAGCTGTTGAGAGTTGCCCTGATTCCCGACGTGATCCGCCTGAACATCAAACTCGATCCCGCTGATCTGGGAATCGGCCAGTTTGGCCTCACCAACGGGCGCCGCCCCGGCGACGATGTGGTCGATATCGCACTGCGTGTCCTGCGGCAATTGGCGGATGTGAATCTGCCCGCGGCGCTGAAAGTGCCGGGCAGTGGTCCGGCCCGCGCGGGCGCTCTGAATGCCGACGACCGCCGTTTCTTCGCAGTCCTGCAAGGCACGGATTTCACCCGTCCGGATTCCACGCTGACCGATCTCTCGACCAGCGGCAATGACAAACCACTGCCAAAGACCTTCCCGTTCCTGGCCGAGCCGCACGCCCGTCCGGGAGATTCGGGCAACATAGGCTTCCCGTCGTTGCAGTAGCTCGTCTTTACGCTCGCGGACCCTCACCCGGGTCCGCGAGATTCTTCACCTGCCTTATGCGATTTCGCTACCTTCTAATTCTTCTAAGCTTTCCGCTGGTCGCGGAGGTCCCCGGCTTCAATGGAAAGCCCATCACCACCGATGACCGCATTGCGCTATACGAAGGTTGGGTTGCGGGCGATCCGGCGAACGTCGCCAACCAGACGTTGCTGGCCGGCGCTTATCTTCAGAAGACCCGTGAGACCACGGATTTCAGTTATCTTGACAAGGCGTCGAAGATCGTCGACAGGATCCTGCTGACGAAAAAAGATTACGAGGCCCTGCGCCTCCGTAATCTCATCGAGCTCAACCGTCATCACTTTTCAAAAGTCATTGAATACGCCGCCGAGATGACTCGCGCGAATCCCAGCGATCCTCAGACCTGGGGTTCACTCGGCGATGCACTGATGGAATCCGGACAGTACGAACCGGCGCGCGCAGCGTTCGAGAAGATGCTCTCCCTACGGCCAAATCTGTTCAGTTACAACCGCATGGCGTATCTGCGGTTTCTGAACGGCGACGTCGACGGTGGCATCGCCATGATGACGGACGCCGTGAAAGCCGGCGCGCGCTATCCGGAGAACAAGTCGTGGTGCCTGGTCGAACTCGGAAACATGTATTTCAAAACCGGACGCCGCGAGGAAGCGGAACGGGCGTACCGCGAAGCGATTGAACTGTTCCCTTCCTCGCACGCCGCCCACGCGGCGCTTGGTGCTGTGCAGGCGGCCAAGGGCAGCCTGCCGCAAGCCATCGCCAGTTATAAGCGCGCCCAGGCTATTACACCCATGGTGCAATACGCCGGGGTGCTGCACGATCTTTACGCGGCTTCGGGCAATAAGATCGAAGCGCGCCGGCAGGCGGAGATGGTAGATCTGGTTGCCAGGCTGGAAGAGGCGGCCAATCAAAAGGCCAACCGGACGCTTTCGCTGATCTACGCCAACCAGGAGAGGAACCTGGCGAAATCCCTCGAACTGGCGGAAGCGGACCTGCAGGTTCGGCAGGACGTGTTCACCTATGACGCCTACGCCTGGGCGCTATTGAAAAACAAGCGCTATGACGAAGCGTGGAAGGCTTCTGAAAAGGCGATGGCGCTGGGCACTCCGGAAGCAATGTTCTTCTATCACGCCGGTATGATCGCCAATGCGCGAGCGGATAAAGCGGCATCGAAGCAGTTACTGGAGAAAGCTCTGAAGCTGAACGACGGGTTTGATATTCGCCAGGCAGGCGTGGCCCGGCAAGCCCTATCAGCTCTTCAATAACCGCCCGGCCGCCTCATCCACCAGCCAGATTAGCCGCCCGTCCACCGGACGTATCAGTTGCGCCGGAAGCTGATCCGGCTCAAAAGGACCTTGCAGCACGCTCTTCAGCGCGGGCGCCTTGTCCTCACCGGCCACCAGAAACACCACGCTGGCCGCGTTATTCAGCACACGCGCCGTCATGGTGATGCGGTCCGTATCGAACTTACCCACCCAGTTGCAAGCCACCAGATGTTCCTGGTCGTGAAGCGCTCTCGTACCCGGAAATAGGGACGCCGTGTGACCATCTGGCCCCATGCCCAATAGCGCCAGATCGAAGCGCGGGAGATGTGTTTCTTCCAGTCGAAAATGCTCGATCAACTCGCGCTCGTATTCCTCGGCCGCCTCTTCCGCGTTCTCGAGTTCCCCTTTGATGCGGAACACCCGTTTGGAATCGATGGACGACAGCTTGGAAAGCAGGGCTTCATTCGCCATTCGGAAATTGCTGTCAGGATGGTCGGGCGGCACATGCCGCTCATCACTCCAGAAAAAATTGATCTTCTTCCACTGCACCTGGGCGCGCAGGGATTCATCGGAAACAAGCAGGGAGAACAATCCTTTGGGAGTGGACCCGCCGGAAAGCGCTACGTTGCAGATGCCTCTGTCTTCAATGGCATCTTTTGCGGAACGCACAAACTCCTCCGCCCCGCGGCGGAAGAGTTCGTTTGTGCCGGCCAAAGTGTACAGTTCACGGTCGCCCATTCTATCCGCCGGAGGCACGCTCCACGTGTCCGCCGAACTGGAACCGCATGGCTGAGAGCAGCTTCTCAGCGAAGTCGTCTTCGCCGCGCGAGCTGAATCGCTGATAGAGTGCGGCGCTCAACACAGGAGCCGGCGCCGATTCATCGATCGCCGCGGTGATGGTCCACCGTCCTTCGCCCGAATCCGACACGCGCCCGGAGAAGTTCTCGAGAGTAGGCGACTCCAGCAGCGCGATGGCCGTGAGATCCAGCAGCCACGAAGCCACTACGCTGCCGCGCCGCCAAACTTCAGTAATGTCGGGCAGGTTGAAGTCGTACTGATAGTGCTCGGGATTGCGCAGCGGAGTAGTCTCGGCGTCCACAGTGCGGCTGGTTTTTCCGGCATTGGCTTTCTTCAGGATGTTCATCCCCTCGCCATAGGCTGCCATCAAACCGTATTCAATGCCATTGTGTACCATCTTCACGAAGTGGCCGCCACCGGACGGGCCGCAGTGAAGATAACCCTCTTCCGCGGTTCCATCCACCTTTTCGCGGCCGGGAGTGCGCGGCAGGTCGCCGCGGCCCGGCGCCAGGGTCTTGAAGATCGGATCCAGGTGTTGCACGGTCTCCGTATCACCGCCAATCATCTGGCAGTAGCCTCGGTCCATACCCCAGATGCCGCCGCTGGTGCCGACATCCACATAGTGAATGCCATTAGTGGCGAGCTCCTTGGAACGGCGGATGTCGTCAATGTAATAAGAATTGCCCCCGTCGATCAGGATGTCGCCCGCCTTCATCAGCTTTGACAGCAGCTCGATCATGTGGTCCACCGCAGCGGCAGGCACCATCATCCATACCGGACGGCGGCCCGTCAGCTTGGCCAACAGGTCTTCCAGCGAAGTGGCGCCTACGGCGCCTTCTT
>JBDUEM010000055.1:0-31518 GCA_040002435.1 Bryobacteraceae bacterium | reverse complement strand
AGCTCGAAAAGCGCTACCCGGATTACACCTCAGTCCAATTCAGTTATCTGCCTGTCCTGCGGGCACTCGAAGCTCTCCATCGCGGCGATCCGGTGAAGGCGCTTGAAATGACGCAAGCCGCCGCGCCGTACGAGCTTGCCGTTCCTGGAACAGCGTACTACAGCGGCGCTTTCTTCGGAGCTCTTTATCCCGTCTACGTGCGCGGCCTCGCTTTTTCCCGAATGGGCCGCCATCGCGAGGCCGCGGCCGAGTTTCAAAAGATTGTTGATCACCCGGGAATGACGCTGAACGACCCGATCGGACCACTGGCGCGCCTCCAATTGGCGAGGGCGTTGTCCGCTTCCGGAGATCGCGCCAAATCGGCCGCCGTCTACCAGCTACTGATGGCGCTCTGGAAGGATGCCGATCCCGATGTTCCGGTCGTCCGGGATGCCAAGGCTGAGTCCGCCAAGCAACAATAAATTGCGCGTAACCTAGGAACGCCATATTCCTTATCCTGTTTAGCGGAAGCCCGTGAGGAGAAGACCATGACGAGCGGCCATACGATGCATACACTGCCGGGACGACCCCAATTTCCGACGACGCGGTGGACCTTGATAGTCGCCGCCGGCGATTCAGATCGCAAGGAAGCGCGGTCCGCTCTGGTTTCGCTCTGCGAGAATTACTGGTATCCCTTGTATGCCTATCTGCGCCGCTGCGGTTATGCGGAAGATCAGGCCCAGGATCTGACGCAGGAGTTCTTCATCCGGGTATTGGAAGGCCGGTATCTTGATCGTGCGGACCCGGAAAGGGGCAGGTTCCGGTCCTTTCTTTTGACTTCCTTGAAATTCTTCGTGGCCGACGAAGCGGACCGCGATCGCGCGCACAAACGTGGCGGCGGCATGGTTGTGCCGCTCGAATTCTCATCCGCCGAAGAGCGCTATCAGCGCGAGCCTGCCCATGATGAGACGCCCGAGCGTATATTCGAGCGTCGTTGGGCGCTTTCAGTGCTCGATCGAGTTGTGGAGAGGCTGCGGAACGAGTTCGTGCAACACGGCCGCTCGGAGCATTTCGAGCGGTTGAAGGTATTCCTTCTCGGTCACTCCGATGCGCCGTATGCCGCGTTGGCTCGCGAAATGAAAACCTCAGAAGGGGCGCTTAAGGTGGCGGTTCACCGGCTTAGAAAGAGGTATCGCGAACTCTTTCGCCAGGAAATCGCGGACACTGTGGCCGATCCGGCCGAGGTGGAATCCGAGCTGCGGTTTCTGGCTGGCGCGCTGACGGGAAATTAGCAGAAGTGTGGATAGCTGGAAATCGCACGCGCAGGATCGCCCGATTAAGATCGGGAAGGCCGCTAGCTACGTTAGCTTGGCGCGGGAGGCGGTGAGTGTCATAGAGGTCCTGATTCGAATGCGTGAACAGAGACGAAGCAATTGATTCCTGTCGTCGCTTTCAGCCCTTCAGCGGATAGGGAAGAGATTCGCGGCTGGTACCTTGCAGGCGCCAGCACTTATGTCAGCCGGCCTGCGGAGCACGCCCAACTCGTCAGCGTGGTGCAAGCCATCGGCACATCTTGGCGCAGTCTGAACTCACTTCCCGGGTAACTTGCTCAGAATCCGGTCGTGGATCCAGTGCGCATCCCACCACTCCACAGGGTTGATCTGGACACCGTCCACCTGCATCGAATAATGCAGATGATCCCCGCCGGCCAAGCCGGTGGATCCACTCCTGGCGATCGTCTGCCCCTTCTTCACGTCATCGCCCGGTTTGACATCAATCGAACTGAGATGCCCGTAGATGGATTGCAATCCGTATCCGTGATCGATCACGACACAGTTTCCGTAAATGCCAAGATCTGACGCATGCAGCACCTTTCCCGAATTAGCCGCAACGACCGCGACGTTCTTCGTCACGCTGAGATCAAAGCCGAGATGCATCTGCTGATCTACTTTCTTGCCTTTGTAGATATAGGACCGCTGGTCTGCGAATTGTGACTCCACTTTGGAATTTCCCAACTGCACGAACGGCCCCTCCCACAGAACTTTGGGTTCGGACTTGAAGCGCAGATCCGACAGCGCAGCATTGTTCTTCTTGCGCAGATCGCCGTTGATGCGAAGAAAACGGGTGAGTAAATCGCCGGAACCGCCCTTGTCGATCTGGTTGACCACCTTCTCCAGAAATGCATCGGAGATGTCGAGGTCGCGTGTGCGGAACTTCTTGGGAAAGAGCTTAAACCAGAACTTGCCCGTTACCTCGGCGCCGGTCGGGTTCTTTGCATACACAACCGGGATTGTTGCGGCCGGAACATCCCATGGAAAGGCGAAAAAGGAAAACCGTTCGCCAGGTTTGCCGGGCAATTCAAAGCTGCGAAACGTGTATTGTCCGACGCGTACTCCGGACTCAGTAGCATAGCCGCCGACGGTAAACGTCACCAGTTCCATTCCACCCTGGTTTACATAGTGCTGCGCTCCGTCCACGGTCAGAGAGAGTGGCCGGGTATTGATTTCCACGTCGGCGGCGCCGGTGGCTTCTGCTCCGCGAAAGTCGTTTGCAACGGCCTCCACAATGAGCTTTGCTTTGCCGTCCTGCAAGGCTGGGGCCTGTTTCTTTCCGGCCGGGAATACGATATCCAACGGTGCGCCCGAATTGCGCCAGAACCAGAACCGCGTTGCCGGCCGCGTGGATTCATACACGCGGTAGCGCTGGTTATTCTGCTCAATGTAGGCAGTGACCCGCCGTGTGGCATGGCCCGATTTTACCTGTACTTTTACGGGTGTTTCCGTCCCCAACACGCGAACCGAGGGATCGATCGCAACCGACGGCGCACTCGAAAACAGCAGTAGAATCGCAACAAAAAGAATCAGGATTACAAACGGAACGGCGACAACAAATTTCTTCATCTCCCTACAGTCTAGTACCTGTTCAGGAGATCAAAGCTCAATCTGCGTAAGTTTCGCTCTTTCCCGCACCGGAGTGCCGTGCCACCGCGTGTCGCCGTCGTTACGGGTGCGAACGCGATTCACGGTAGTGCCGACGGCAATTGACGCATTCACCAGATGCCTCACATTCAGCGGACCGGCGATCTTGTAATTGCCTGCCCAATGGAAGCCCGCGCTTACCGCACACCCGCAGGTGCTGCAATCGGGCTCACCGCCGAAGATGCACGGCTCCACACGAGTGCGCAGATCGGCGGAATAGTTCACCGACATCTGGGAGAACGTACATTCCGACGGACTCTCCGGCGGATCGAGAAACGCCTGCGCGAATCCTTCGTTCATGAGAACCTTGGGAAACTTCTTCTTCAATTCCGGCAGAAGGTACGCCAGGGACGCGCGGCTCTCGGGAGTAATTCTTTCCGCGCTCTCCTCGCCGACCTGCGGGGTATAAAGGCTGATCCAAAAACGATTCACCTCGCTACGCGCATTCCAAAATCCAACGAATTCGTCCAGATATTCCGGGCGATTCAACATCTGCTGGGTGATCGTCGTATGGATATTTACCCGGCGGCCTTCAATGTTGCGCAGAATCCGCTCATAAGTAGCCGGTTTGCGCCGCACGTCATGCTCAGCCGGAAGTCCGTCTACGGAAACAGCTACTGTCAGACGATCGATCTCCATCCACTCTTGCGGAATCGGGATCACCGCACTGGTAACCACCATCGTAAACTTTCCCATCCGGCTGAGAACCGGCAGGATGCGCGAGAGTTCCTTGTGCCGCATCAGCGGCTCGCCGCCAACCAGGGACACGTGCAGTGGCTTATGTTTTTCGACCAATCCGATGACGCCCGAAACAAGTTCGTCGCCGCGGAAGTCTTTTAACTCAGAGAGCTTGGTTGCTCCGCCCAAATGGTCGTCACCGTACGCGTAACATCCCGGGCAGCTCAGTGGGCATTCCCTGGTTATCTCGATAGACAACATCGGCGCATGCCCTTTCAAGATAGTGCCCCAGGCTGCAAGCCATTGGGTGGGTTTCAACTGGTAGCCTCCTCTTTTACAACCTAGCTAACAACACTTACCGGATGGGACGTAATAAGATACGAATGGTTTCAGTACATATAGCTTGTACACTAATAGGATATTCGATGAAACAAGACACTTTACTCCTCGTCTTCGCGGCCCTCGCCAGCGCCGGAACCGCACCGGCTTTCCAGCAGATGGCCGCCAAACTGCCGCCGCCCTTTGCCACCCCTTCGGCAAACAACAGACCGCAGGTCATTTCCCGTCCCAATGGCGCGCAGTTAGAGGTTCCCGCAGGTTTCACAGTTGCGGAATACGCCACCGGCTTTCAAACACCGCGCGTCATGATCTACGGACCCAGCGGCGAGCTTTTGCTGACCGAAAGTCTCGAAGGCGGTGGGGTCAGCATCATCGCGGTAAAAGGAAAGCTCCTCGAACCGGGCGAACGTAAGAAATTGATCTCGGGTCTCGAAAGGCCGTACGGATTGGCTTGGTATCAGGACTGGTTGTACGTCGGCGAGTCTTCGTCCATCAAGCGCTACAAATACGACGCGAAAGCGATGACCGTAGGAAAAGGCGAAGAGGTAGTCTCCCTTGCCGGCCTGAATCGCGGTCATTGGACGCGGAGTCTCGCCATCGATCCAAAAGCAAAGAAGCTCTATGTCGGTGTTGGGTCCGCCTCGAATGTTTCGCCCGGCGAACCGAAGGAGAGGGCGGCAATCAACCGCTACAACCTGGACGGCACCGGCTATGAAACGTTCGCCTCCGGAACGCGCAACCCCACTTCTATCCACTTCTATCCCGGAACCGAGCAGCTTTGGGCTTCCGTGCAGGAGCGGGACGCGCTGGGCGACGACTTGGTCCCCGACTACTTTACCCATATTCAACAGGGCGGATTTTACGGGTGGCCCTTTGCCTATTTCGGTCCGAACGAGGATCCCCGAAATAAGGGGCAGCAGCCGGATCTGGTGAAGAAAACCATCACGCCGGATGTCTCCCTGGGCGCACATGTGGCGGTCATCGACTGGACATTCTATACCGGCAAGATGTTCCCGAAGGAATATCAGGGTGGAGCATTTCTGGCGCTACATGGATCGTGGAACCGCTCGATTCGCGTCGGGCAGTCGGTGGCATTCGTACCGTTTCAGAATGGCAAACCGACGGCGCCCCCGAAAGAGTTTCTGAAGGGTTGGATGTTGAGCCCGGACAAAGCGCAGGTGTGGGGACGCCCGACAGGCGTACTTCAAATGACAGACGGCAGCCTCTTGGTTAGCGACGACGGCGGCAATAAGATTTGGCGCATCTCCTACAAGCAATAGCCGCCGTTCTGCTGCTGTCCCAGGCTATGCCTGCGGCGCCGTTTTCGCATAAATTGCACCTGCAGTTGAAGCTTCAGTGCACCAGTTGCCATGTGTCCGCGCCTGCCAGCACGAAGGTGGAGGATAACAATCTTCCACCTTCTTCCGCCTGCATAGCCTGCCACAAAGACGGAGAGCCGATCAAGGCGCCGCGAGCCTCGAAGCTGACCAAATTCAGCCATCAGCAGCATCTTCGAATGGGTAACATTGCGCCAGTGATTGCTGCAGCCATCGACTCGAAGGAATACCTCTCCGCTCCGGACAATCTAAAGAGCCTGCTTAGTAACGCGAAGAATGCCTGTGAAGCCTGCCATCGCGGACTGCCGGATTCGGAAGCGGTAACCGACGCCGCTTTTCCAAAAATGGCGGACTGCCTCGTTTGTCATGCCAAAATCGAAAAGATAGACCCGCCGTTCAGTTGCCCCGCCTGTCATGCAAAGAGTTTTAATCTGATGCCGGCCAGCCACAATTCGCAGTGGCTGGATTACCACGCCACCGGGAAGGCGAACATGGACAAGCAGAGCTGCGCGGTGTGCCACGGCAAACGATTTACTTGCCGCGGCTGCCACTAACGCCGCTTTACTTCTTCAGTTCTGCGTCCAGAATCGATTTAACCGAAGCCAGGTCGAGCAGACCGTTGTATCGCTGGCCATTGATGAAGAAAGTCGGCGTGCCTTGCACACCCGCTTCAAACCCATCCTTCACGTCTTTTTCAACCACCGGGCGGAACTTACCCGACTGCAGGTCCGCCTTGAATTTCTCCATCTCCAACCCGGACTCCTTGGCCCAGAGGAAAATATTGTCCCTCGACAGCTTGCGGAAATTCGCAAACAACTTGTCGTGCATGGGCCAGAATTTGCCCTGAGCGTTCGCGGCCAGCGACGCCTCGGCCGCCATCTGGGCTTCCGAGTGAATCTCGAGAGGAAATTGTTTAAACACCAGCTTGATGTCTTTCGGGTAGGCCTTCAGGATATTCTCCACTTCCGCAATAGCTCGCGAGCAGTACGGGCACTGGAAATCGGAGAATTCCACCAAGGTGATTTTCGCTCTCTCCGGTCCCTGAAATGGAGATCCGTTGGTCGCGATCTTGACGGGGTCGCTTAGAACCTTGTTCGAGGCCGCCCGCGCCTTGGCGTAACCGGAGTTAATTAGCGATTCGTGAATCTGGTCGGGCGTCATGCCGCCCTTCACCCCTTGCACAACCATGCCCGCCAACGTCTTGCTATCGCCGCAAGCTGGATCCAGAACACGGCACTGCGCCAGTTTCATGTTGCAGCCGCAGATGCAATTCTCAACGTGCAGACTCTTCAGTGCAGCGGCTTTCTGTTTTGGCGTCAGACCGGTGAAATCGACCGCAGGCAGCGTTGTGGCAGCGGCCCAATTCGGGGCCTCTGCCGGCGGCTGCTGTGCCCAAAGCGAGGCGGCGGCCAAAACGAAAGTTGTGCTCAGTAAATATCGCATATCAATCCAGTATTTTCTTTAACCAGTCGATCAGGTACGGCTTGTAGCCCTGGAGCTCGGGAGTCCTATCCCATCCTCCCATGCCGTGGCCGCCTTCTTTCACCGTATACAACTCGCAGTTGGCCCCTGCCGCGCGCATCTTGGCGCACATCTCCACCGATTGCTCATAAGGAACCTGTTGATCCCTGGTGCCGTGAATCAGCAGAAACGGCGGCATGCCCTTCCTGATGTATGAGACGGCTGAAGCTTTCATAAGTATCGGCGCGGTCTCCGCGTCCAGTTCTTTGACGCCCAAATAGGCTTGCGAGGTGTCGAGGATCTTTCCCTGCATCACCGTACGCGAAATGAAATCGTGTACTCCGTAGAGCACCACCACTGCCGCAACCTGGGATGCCGGTTTGTTTTGTGCTCCCACAAACGAGACAATCTGGCCGCCCGCGGATTCGCCTATCAGCGCAATGCGGTTCACATCCACTTTGTACTGCCTCGCATGACCCCTGACGAACTGGATGGCGCGCTCCAGATCTTCCGTCGCGGCGGGGAATTTGAATTGCGGCGCCAAGCGGTAGTTGATGGTGAACCACGTGAAGTTCGCTTTCGTCAGGACAGGGAACAAGGGCGGGACGTACATTTGCTTGTCGCCGCGCACGAATCCGCCGCCGTGTACGAGAATGGCGGTAGGAAATGGCCCGGGACCTTCCGGCACGCTGACATCAAAGGTGAGCGATGCATCACCCACCTTCGCGTATTCAATATCCTTGCGAATGTCTGCATGCGCGAATGCGCAAAATACTACCAACAGGAATAAGCGGACCAGCATCGGAGTCATCAGGGAACTTGCATACGCGGATTGCACACCGGCCAGGGTGCAAATCCCAATACCTTGTCGCGCCGTTCAACCCAAAGCTGAACTTCTTCATTCCCCGGAAACTCAACAAACTGAATGATGCCGGTGTCGCAGGACTTGGTTTTCGCCAGTTTCGCCGCGGCGATGTTGGCGTGAGGGCTCTTGGGACCCCAATCTTCCAGGAACTTATTCAGAGCGTACTGCGGGCACGGATGGGCATCCGTGCAGCCCCAAAGCGCGTAAGCTCCCTTGTAATCCTGCTGTTTCAGCAGTTCAATGAAAGTCTTGATTTGCTTCTCTTCGCGATAGTTCCGGAACTGAAAGTAACCGGCAGTCGAAATGGCGGCTAGAAGCAGGACCGAGAGAACAATCCACCGGATGGTCTTTTCCCGGCGCTCTTCGCCCGCACCGTAGCCTTCCAGGTATCCAGCCATACCCTCATTTTACCGCGACGCCAGCACTACTTGGCGGGATATGCCTTGTCGTAGGCGACCACCGCGTCCTTCGTTAATTCCATCGTCGGCTTAAAGTAAAGCGTGCTCGCGACGTCCATGATGACGTCAAGCCCCTTTTCCTCCGCCAGTTTCTTCACTACTTCCTGCATGCGCGTACCGGATTTCGAAAGAATCTCGTTTCGTTCGCGGTCCACATCGGCCTGCAGATCTTCGGTCAACCGCTGCAGTTCCCGCTGCTTCCTCTGCCCGCTCACCTGCATTTCCTGCTCCGCTTGCGGCGTTAGCTTTCCGGCCATGGTTTGCAGTTTATTCTGCAGGTCGGCCAGTTCTTTCTGCAGTGACTCCACCTTCTGTTGCCGTGGTTTGTAGCGGCCCTCCAACTCCAGTTGGGCTTTCTTGATCTCCGCTGTGTCGAGAATGGCGTTCTGGACGTTAATGATCCCGACTTTGGTTTGAGCGGACGCGGCGGCGAGGGACGCGAGCAACAAAAGGCTAATTCGAAACATTGATTCTAGTGACTCCTGATTCCTTGAAAATTACTGGTTTAGACTAGCTTAACAGAGCGTTTGGACGCCGTGCCGGGATGGCTGGTGTACAGGTTATTCCAGTACGGCCAAAATTTCATCTTCCCGCAGAATCAGGTATTCCTCGCCGCCAACCTTGATCTCAGCGCCGGAATATTTTCCGAATAGGATGCGATCACCGGCCTTCACATCCATGGAGCCCCGCTCTCCCGATTGCAGTAACTTCCCGGCGCCCACGCTAACGACATCCGCCTGTTGGGGTTTCTCTTTTGCGGAATCGGGAATGATGATACTGCCCACCTTCGATTCCGACTCTTCAAGTCGCTTTACAAACACGCGGTCGTGCAACGGCCGGACTTCCATAGTGATTTCCTCTCTAGTTGATCGGTTTCAGGCGCCCCGCTATGGAGGAGTCTGACACCAGACGACAGTATATCGAAGTAAAGCTACTGCTGCTTGGCCGCTCCGCCCGCCGATTCTTTGGCAAACCGTACTCTGGCGCCTTCCAGCTTTTTCTGCACCTTGGCCACTTCCACCGGATCCAGCTCCGTGGGCGGCGTACTTTCAAATTCCTTCAAGGATGCCTGCCATTGCGCGATCGCCTCTTTCAGCTTTCCCTGTTTAAACAGCACATCGCCCAAGTGATCATGTACCGTCGGGTCCTTCGAATAGCGTTCTACCGCATGCCGTAAGGTCGTCTCCGCCTCGCCCAGCTTGTCCATGCGGTAATAAACCCAACCCAGGCTGTCCAGATACGCCCCATTGTTCGGGTCCGCTTCCAGCGCTTTGCTAATCAACTGATGCGCTTCCTGCAGGCGAACGTTGCGGTCGGCCAGCATGTAGCCCAGGTAGTTCAAAGCAGAAGCGTTGGTTGGATTCGCCGCCAGTACCTTCTTGAATTCCGTCTCGGCAAGGTCGTACTTCTTCATCTTTTCGTACATCGCGCCGCGGGTGAAAGCGATGGCTTCCTTATCTTCTTTAGCGTCGGAAAGCTTATCGGCGGCATCGATGGCCTTTGCCATTTCGTTGAAGTTCTTGGCCTTGTCGTAAATTTGCGCGAGCGCAAGGTAAGTCTCACGATCGTTCTTACCATCCAGCAGCTTCTTGGTCTCGGCTACCGCCTCATCCGTTTTGCCCATGTCGGCGAGCAGCGATGCCCGGCTAATACGGACAATACGATCAGTGGGGTATTTCTTATTTGCCGCCTCGGCCTCATCGCTGGCCCTCTTGTAGTCCTTTGCCAGCCGGTAGGTCTCGATAATCTCAGCCGAAGCGCGAGAGGCGAGATCAGGGTCCAAATCGCCCATCTGGCGGAGCGTTTCCGCAGCATCCCGGGGCTGCTCATTCAACCGGAACAAGCGGGCGAGCCGGTCCAGCAGCTTCGCGCGATTCGCTTTCTCTGGGGGGCTGTACTTTGGCCGGGTGGTCGATACCAGAAGCTCCTTCATCACTCCGATGGCGTCGACGTACTTTCCCTCGGCTTCCATCAGACTGACTTCATGAAACCGTACTTCCAGATTGTCCGGCTCCAATGCCTTGGCTTTGTCCACCGCGGCGCGAGAGCTGGGAAAATCGCGAAGCTGCAGGTAGATTTGTGAGATGCGAAGCTGCGATTGAATATCCTTGGGATCTTCCGCCACCAGTTCCTGATAAACCTTGAGGGCGTCGGCATACTGGTCCGACAGGAGCAGATTCTGCGCATAGGCCCGCTTCACATCTACATTGCCCGGCGAAAGTTCCAGCGTCTTCTTCAGCGTCTCGGCGGCCAGCGCATAATCGCGCATCTGTTCGTAGGTACCGGCCAGGGCGGTCAACGTGCGAAGCGACGGGCTTTTCTCGGCTACGCGCCGCAGCAGGTCCGTTGCACCCTTCGTGTTGCCCAGATCGGCGTAGACCATTGCCAGACCTGTCAAGGCGTCTTCATTGTCGGGATCGAGCTCGATTACCTTCTTATAGGCTTTCTCAGCATCCACGGAGTTGGAAGCAATTTTCTGTAAACGCCCGAGCATCAGCCACGTGTCAGCGTCATTGGGCGCCTGCTCCGTGATTTTCTGATACTGCTCAATGGCGAGCTTCAACATGCTCTCGTCGATCTTGCCCGGTTGCGAATCGCCAATTTTTCGCGTGTAGATGCGTCCCAGAATCCGGCGCGCATTCAGGTCGTTGGGATTTTGCTTCAGCGCCTCCTCGGCCTCCAGCATCGCTTCGCGAAGCTTTCCGGTCGAGATATAAAGGTCCGATAACTCCTCGCTCAGAAAGGCCGCAGACGGATCCTCTTTCATGGCAAGGCGGTAATTTTCGATTGCCTTGGTGACGTAGTCGGTCCGGTTGGCATACGCCCCTGCAAGCTCGGCATAGAGATGTCCGAGGGAATAGTGATAATACGCCGACGATTTATCGGTTTTATTGGCGGGCGCCTGTGCGGGCAGAGTCCCCGCGGAAATTACGAGGAGGCAGAAGACTGACAAAGCTGGTTTGAGTGATGTCATGGGGGCTGACGGGTTCGTCCGGTTTTAGTTACGCGCGGAGGCGGGCCGATCTCCTCTTTTTCCAGTATAACCCTGGTCTTCGCGGAGCGCTCCGGCAGTAGATCTCAAGAAAAAATCAGGGTCGGGGCCCGTAATGAGGCGGCGCCTGGCCTGCCTCCAAGGCTCCGAGATCGGGAGCCTGCCCCGCGAAGCCATCCGTCACATTAGGAAGGTTGATGCCGCGATCGATCGCCGCGGAACGCGGCTTCAGCCGGAAGTCGAAGTCTTCGGCCTTGTACAGCTTCTGCACAGACTTGAGGTCCTTTGCATCCAGCTTTCGCACATTCATGAAGATGTCATAATCCACGGCGACACTGTGGGTGTCCTGCTTCGTTCCCTGGCTGTATTCGGCGAGTGTTCCGAACCGGCGCACCTGCAGCGTCGGATTGGGAGGCGGCCCCCCGCCACCAGCCCCGCGCCGCCCGCCCTGGGCCAGCATCAGTCCGCTGTAATCGGCTTGAATATTAGAGGGAGGCGAGTTCCACTGAAAGGCGTAGGCGGCATCCGGATTTGTCCGGAATCCGTTGTAATCCGAGGAACTGTAGTTGGTATTGGTGTTGACACTGAAGATTGCCGGAGCGGAATTCTCTCCCAGCATCAGATTGTTCCGCCAGTGGACATTGGCCGAGGAGCCGGCCGACGTTTCGGTCAGAATCGTGTTGTTGTAGAACAGAACGCCGGCCGCCCCATTGGTCATTCGCGTGGAGCCTCCGGGCGCATGATAAGCAATATTTCGTATCCAGTAGACCGGACCGCCGATAGCCGGCTGGTTGCAAAACGGGTGCGATGCCGAATTCACCATCATGTTCCGCATCACGCGGACATTGTGCATGCTTCCATCGATTTCAAATGCATTGTCGTGAAAATTCGTCATGTAATTGTTGTAGAAATCGATGGCGTTCGGCCGGCGGTCCCAATACTCCTTCGGCGGATAGTGCGGCCCGTCAAGCGCATGTGAGCCGTCCGGGTTTCCATAGGTTTCCACGTCTATGCCGTCGTGAAAATCGGCCACATAGTTATACGCCACCACATGGCCCGGACCATAAAGCCGGACGGCAGTATAGGAGGCGAGCGTGGGTGGAAATTTCTGGCCATCCACCCCATTGAATTGCGCCCAAAACGGGCCATTCCAGCCAAACAGGTGCTTTGAATCATCGCGGCCATAGAAGTAGCTGTCGGCGACATAAAAATCGCTGGACCCGGCATAGTTCGTGAAAATGCCGAAGCCCACGTTTTCGAAGCGGCACTTCTTCACCGTCAGCCCCTTCGAGCCTGCGATAAACTGCGTTCCCGCCCAGATCGCAATATCTGTATTGCGGATGGTCACGCCCTCGAAATAGTTATAATTCGCGGCCTTGACATTAAACAGATTGTAATTTCCACCTCCGTCGAAGACAACTTCACCGTCCCCCGCGCCCTTGATGACGATGGGCTTCTCGGGGGTCCCGCTGGCGGTCAGGTAATGCGTACCTTCATAGGGCGTGGTCGAATTGATGGAAATATCGCCCGTGTAGTATTCAGGGTGGTTCCGGTAGACGCCGGCGTGCACCAGAATCGTGTCACCGGGCTTCACTCGTGGCCGGGCTGCTGTGACGGTATCCCCGCCGCCGCAGTAATAGTTGTAGGCACACATTAACGCGTCGAAAGCAGGCTCCATCTTCGTGCCCTTGTAGTCCTTGCTGTAAACATGAAAGACTCGTCCGCCGGCAAATGGCATCGGCTCCGGACGCGTCCGAACCGTCACAGTCTTTGTGACTGCCTTGCCGGCCTGCCCCAGGAAGCCGTCCGGATCCGACATCACGAACCGCGCTTCGTACGCCGTGCCGGGTTCCAGATCCAGAATGCTGCCGGCGAACATATTCGGCGAGACTACGTCGAACACGCCCTGGTTCTGGTAGATTTTTTCGCCTTGCAAGCGCAGCAGCGGCAAGCCCTGCTTCCATGCAGCCGTGCCCTGCTTTCGGTAGGAGACTTCCACCTGCGCGTTGCGATTATCGTCGCCTTCAATCGGCCATTCAAAACCAAGGTTAATGAGGGTGGGATGTTCGATGAATAATTCACCAGGCTTCACCTTCAAGACGCTTTCAGCGGCTGCAGCGCTGGCGCAAACCAGGAAAAAAGCGGCGAAACATGCGGCTACGGTTTTGGACACGGGTTCAATTCTGTCACTGAACCTCACCCCGGTCAACAACGCCTTGATTTAGAAACCTACGCCAACATTTTCTTGACTACTTCGCCGTGAACGTCAGTGAGACGGAAGTGCCGGCCCTGGAACTTGAACGTCAACCGTGTGTGATCCACTCCCAGGCAGCGCAGTATTGTCGCCTGCAAATCGTGGACGTGGACAGGATCGGAAACAATGTTGTAGCTATAGTCATCAGTCTCGCCCAGCACCTGCCCGCGCTTGATGCCGCCGCCCGCGGTCCACATGGTAAAGCATCGCGGATGATGATCGCGGCCATAGTTGGATTCAGTCAGCTTTCCCTGGCAATAAACCGTCCGTCCGAACTCACCGCCCCACACTACCAGGGTGTCGTCCAGCAAGCCTCGCTGCTTCAGGTCGGTGATCAGCGCCGCCGTCGGTTGATCGGTCCCTTTGCTCTGCAGAGCCAGGTCACGCGGCAGGTCGTTATGTTGATCCCAGCCGCGGTGATAAAGCTGGACGAAACGGACATTGCGTTCCACCAGGCGGCGCGCCAACAGGCAATTCGCGGCATAGGTACCGGGCTTGCGAGCCTCTGGTCCGTACATCTCAAACGTGCTTTCGGACTCCTTCGACAGGTCCATCAATTCAGGAACCGACGTCTGCATCCGGTACGCCATTTCGTACTGGCCGATGCGAGTGTCGATCTCAGGATCTCCGTACTCCTTGCTTCGCATCTTGTTGAGTTCGGCGATGCTGTCCAGCATGCGACGGCGCGTGGAGCGGGAGATGCCTTCGGGGTCGGCAAGATAGAGCACTGGATCGCTGCCGGCGCGAAACCGCACACCCTGATGGCTTGACGGCAGGAAACCGCTACTCCAAAGACGCGAGAACAAAGGCTGGTCGGTGTTAATCGCGTGCGCCTGCGAAAGCAGCACCACGAACGCCGGCATATTCTCGTTCTCGCTGCCGAGCCCGTAGCTAACCCATGAGCCGAGGCTGGGACGACCGGGCTGCTGGCTGCCCGTCTGGATGAACGTGATGGCAGGATCGTGATTGATTGCGTCCGTATTCATCGTGCGCACGATTGTCAGATCGTCCACGATCTTCGCCGTGTGCGGCATCAACTCGCTGACCCACGCACCGGATTGCCCGTGCTGCTTGAATTCAAAGTTCGGAGAGGCGACGGGAAAGGAACTCTGGCCGGAGGTCATGCCGGTGATGCGCTGCCCGTTGCGGACCGACCCGGGTAGCTCCGTGCCCTGAAACTTGCGGAGCTGCGGCTTGTAGTCGAACAGATCCAATTGAGAGGGACCGCCCGACTGGTGCAGATAGATCACCCGCTTGGCGGTGGGCGGGAAATGCGGAAGGCCCGGCAAAGTGGAGGCCAATCCGCTCTTCTCGAGCAATGCCGCCAATGCGGCGACTCCAATGCCCGTGCTCGAACGGCTGAAAAATTGGCGGCGGGTAGAGGTAAGGTCAATCATGGATTTACTCTTTTGTCACGGTCTCATCCAGGTTCAGGATGGCACTTGTTACTGTGGTCCACGCGGCAAGTTCCACGGGATCGAGTTTAGAATCGACGGGCGACTGCCCCGTCTTCAAAAGGCTCGCCGCTGCTTTGGGGTCCTTGGCATAGGTCGCCAACTGCTCTTTGGCAAGCCGCTCTAATACCCCGAGTTCCTGTTTGCCCGGGGTCCGCGCCGTGGCCAGTTCAAAGGCCAGAGAAGCGCGCCTGCCCGGGTCGCGTCCAGCCTCACGCAAGACCCGTTCCGCCAACATGCGCGCGGATTCCAGATAGGTCGGGTCATTCAGCAGCACCAGCGCTTGAAGCGGCGTATTGGTGACGGTTCGGCGTACGGTGCATTTTTCGCGATCCGGCGCGTCGAACGTCAACATCTGCGCGGGAGGCACGGAGCGTTTCCAAAAAGTGTACATGCTGCGCCGGTACAGATCCTTTCCATGGCTAGGTACATAAGACTGCACGCTAAAGCCATCGCCGAATGCGAGCTCTTCCCAGAGACCCGCCGGCTGATAGGGGAACACACTGGCGCCGCCGATCTCCGGATTCAGCAGCCCGCTCACCGCCAGCGCATTATCCCGAAGCATTTCCGCCGGCAAACGGAACCGCGGGCCTCGGGCCAGTAGCCGGTTTTCGGGATCCTTCTCCAGTAACTCCGGCGTCACGCGGGAAGACTGCCGGTAGGTGGCCGAGGTGACGATCAACCGCTGCATCGCCTTCACATCCCACTTGGTGCGAATGAACTCCGTCGCCAGCCAGTCCAGCAGCTCCGGATTCGATGGCGGCTCGCCCTGCGAGCCGAAGTTCTCCGCAGTCTTCACCAGCCCCAATCCGAAGTAGAGCTGCCAGTAGCGATTCACGGCCACACGGGCCGTCAACGGATGGGACGGGTCCACGAGCCACTCCGCCAGGGCCAATCGGTTTGCCGGAACGCCGGTGGGCAGCGGCGGCAGCACGGCAGGCACGCCGGGAGTTACTTTTTCGGTGGCGTTGCGGTAGTCGCCGCGCGCCAATATGAACGTTTCGCGAGGCTTTTCCATCTCGCCCATCACCATCGTCGTCAGAATGGCTTTCTTCAATTGCTGCGCCTGCTGGCGAAGCGAGGCGAGATCGGAATACTGCTTCTGAACGGCCGCGGGCGAGATGTTCCGGAGGTAATAGTCCCTGAGCCTTTCCTCTTCGGCAGTCGTGGTCTTGCCGCCCACTCCGGATAGAATGCCCAGGATCGGATAATGCACTCCCACGTATTCCACTTCCTGCGGTGACAGCACGCGGCTGTAGAAACGAAGATCGTCCATGGAACCCGTGAAGGTTTTGGCATCCGGTTCTTTCTGGCCGATGTGAAGATCGGCTGCGGTCCGGATCGGCCCAGACAACGCATCGTGCAGGACATCGGTTTCCAGGGGCTTCCCGTTCAGGAACAGCTTCAGCCCCGATGCTTTTCCGGTGCCGTCGTAGGTGAATGCGAAGTGGCTCCATTCCCCTTGCGTGAACCGTTCCCGGGTGCGGACCTGAATGCCATTTTCCGGCCACCGCGAGGTAACACGCACCACAGCCCGCGCCGCCCGGCGTTGAATGCCTACCAGAACCGGGTCTTCCAGCCAGACCTCGTACCCGCGGCGGACCTTGGAGTCTTCGATTTTTTGCAGGACAGGCATGGGCTGTTTACTGCCGCCGTACTTCAGCCAGACGGCCATGCTGAATTGGTCATTACGATCGAAGGCCCCGGTGTCGCCCAGCGTGACCAGGGTCTGGCCATCGAATGCAACAGATTTGGCCACTTGTCCCGGCCCGAATGTCGGGTCGCCTTTCAGCGTTCGTCCGTGCTGATAGCGCCCCGAACTGTCAACCAGGCTGCCGTCGAACTCGTAGTGCGCCGTCAAGCCTTCATGATTGATCAGCGGTAACTGCCCGGCGTGAGAGGCTTCCCACTGCAACTGCGCCTCTTTCACTTCCTTCGCCTGCAGCGCGTCGTCCGTCGACTTGATAGCCTCCGTCAGTTCCTTCTCGCGAACTTCCTGCTCCGGCGTCGGCAGTTTGAGAACCGGTGCGGCGTTGCCATCCCGCCCATCCAGGCCCTTCTCTGCAACCGTGTTGAAGAACGCAAAAAACTGGTAATACTCCTTGTGGCTGATCGGATCGTACTTGTGACTGTGGCAGCGCGCGCAGCCCATAGTAAGCCCCATCCACGTTGTGGATGTCGTCTCGGCGCTATCGGCAACGTATTCTACGAGATATTCTTCCGGAATCGCTCCACCCTCGAAATTGATCATGTGATTCCGATTGAATCCTGTGGCCAGTTTCTCTTCCTTGCCGGCTTTAGGCAGCAGATCGCCCGCCAGTTGCAGAATCGTGAACCGGTCGAAGGGCATGTTCTGGTTGAAGGAGCGAATCAACCAATCACGCCAGGGCCACATGTCGCGGTGACTGTCGATGTGGTAGCCATGGGAATCGGCATAGCGCGCTACGTCAAGCCACTGCATCGCCATCCGCTCTCCGTAGTGCGGCGATTGCAGCAGACGGTCCACCTGCTTCTCATAAGCATCCGGCGATTTGTCCGCCAGAAAAGCGTGCACTTCCGCCTGGGTGGGCGGCAAGCCGGTCAAATCGAACGAAACGCGCCGCAGAAGTGTAACCTTGTCGGTCTCGGCGGAAGGCTTCAGTCCCTCGCGATCCAGCCGCGCCAGAACAAAATTGTCGATCGGGTTCTTCACCCAGGCCGCATTCTTTGCGGCGGGTACATCGGGCCGCTTGGGAGAGACAAACGCCCAGTGGGTTTCCCACTCGGCCCCGCCGTCGATCCACTTGCGAATCGTCTCGATCTGTTTCGCAGTAAGGGTTCGCTCGGAGGCCTCAGGGGGCATGCGCCGCGCTTTATCGGCGTGGTTGATGCGCTGAAACAACAGACTCTTCGCAGAGTCGCCAGGTACGATGATCGATCCGCGCCTGGTCTGAAGAAACGCGCCTTCCTTGAGGTCGAGCCGCAGGCCCGCCATGCGCTTCTTTTCGTCGGGTCCATGGCACTGAAAACAATTGTCGGAAAGGATGGGCCGGATTTCGCGATTGAAGTCGATCCCGCTCTTCACATCGGCGGCGTAGCCGGAGGAAGCAGCCAAGGCCAAACTAAACAGGAGTGGGTGGAAACGAATCATGGCGTGCACAGTCCTAACTTTTAGGATATCTTGTATCACATAACGAAGCAGGAGAATACGACCATGAAGCCATCAGCGATGCAAAGACGGGAATTTATTGCCGCACTGGGCGCACTGCAGGCGGCCGCTTCACTGGAAGCCGCGACCACTTCCGACGGGATGATTTATCGCAAGCTCGGCGCCACCGGAGAACGCGTTTCCGCCATCGGCCTGGGTGGTTACCACATTGGAGTGCCAAAGGATGAGAACGAGGGAATTCGGATCATCCGGAGCGCCATCGACAGAGGCATCACGTTCCTGGATAATTCCTGCGATTACCACCTCGGCGGGAGCGAGCTCCGCATGGGCAAGGCGCTGAAGGACGGCTACAGGAAGCGCATTTTTCTGATGACCAAATATAACGGACGCACCCGCAAGGCCGCCGCCGAGCAGATCGACGAATCCTTGAAGCGCTTGCAGGTAGATGTCCTGGACCTCATCCAGTTCCACGAAAATATCCGCATGGAGGATCCGGACCGGTACTTCGCTCCCGGTGGGGCGCACGAGGCCGTGATGGCGGCGAAGAAGGCGGGCAAGGTCCGGTATATCGGATTCACGGGGCACAAAGATCCGGCGGTGCACCTGCGCATGCTGGACGTGGCAGCTCAGAATGGCTTTCACTTCGATACGTGCCAGATGCCTCTAAACCTGCTCGATTTCCACTTCCGGAGCTTCGCGCATAACGTGGTGCCGCGGCTGGTGAAAGAAGGCATCGCGGTTCTTGGAATGAAACCGCTGGCATCCGGGAACCTTTTGAAAGCGGGTGTGGCCACGCCGATAGAGGCCCTGCATTACGCCCTCAACCTGCCCACATCGGTAGTGATGAGCGGATGCGACTCAATGGAGCGGCTGGACCAGTCCCTGGAAGCCGTACGGACCTTCAAACCTTTCTCGCAGTCACAGTTGACCGCCCTGGTTGCAAAGACAAAGCAGGCCGCCATGACCGGAAAATTCGAACCGTTCAAGACGACCGCGCAATTTGACGGGACGGCCACGCACCCCGAATGGATGGGGTAGCGCCAGAGTTAGTCGCCGGCCCGCAGCGCGAAATAGAACTTGGATCCGCGACCTGTTCCCTGGCTATCGGCCCACATCCGGCCGCCAAAACGCTCCACTACCCGCTTGCAAATGGCCAGCCCGAGACCCGTGCCCGGATAATCCACCTTGTGCAGGCGCTTGAAAAGACCAAAGATCCGCATGGCGTATTCCGCCTCAAAACCGATGCCATTGTCTTCTACGCTGATGATCCATTCACCACCGTCTCGCTCTGCCGCCACATGGATCCGCGGAACATCGGATTTGCTCCGGTACTTCAGCGAATTGGACAGGAGGTTTTGAAATACCTGCGTCAACGGCGGTTCCTCGCCTAATACAACCGGCATAGGATCGCATGTGATGACCGCTTCGGTCTCCTTAATCTGCAGATGCAGTATCTCAATCGCCTTGGAGAGTGCCGCATTCAGATCCACCCTGCCGAATGCTTCCTGATCGGAATGAACAACCTGTGAATAATCCAGCAGATCCTGAATCAAATCTTCCATGCGATGCACTCCGGCGCGGACAAAAGACGCGAATTCTTTCTGTTCCGGATCTTCTTCCATTCCCGTCCGTTTCAGCAGGAGCTGCGTGTAGATATTGATCATCCGCAGCGGTTCACGCAGATCGTGGCTGGCCACATAGGCAAACTCCTCCAGTTCACGGTTTGCCTTGAGAAGTTCGTCGCGCGCGCGCACTTGCGCCGTTACCTCCGTCACGGCAGCAATCACGCTGGAAACCTCGCCGTCCAGTTCCCGCAGAGGATGGTAGAGGAAGTTGAACCAATGGTCTTCGGAAATTCCGTCCTGGTCCTGGTCGTAGGAAATCAGAAAGTCGTTTGCGCTAAAGGCTTCTCCAGTCTCGAGTACGCGAAGGAGAATGTCCAGAA
The DNA here is from genome assembly GCA_040002435.1 of Bryobacteraceae bacterium. Taxonomy (GTDB): domain Bacteria; phylum Acidobacteriota; class Terriglobia; order Bryobacterales; family Bryobacteraceae; genus JANXXV01. The sequence goes on along the minus strand of JBDUEM010000055.1, from coordinate 11,630 downwards.
CCCGCGTATTCAACTCCGGAATCACAGCGGCCAGAGGGCGTCCCAACAGCTGTCTGCCCGGTAGCAGTTGATGGTACGAAGGATTCGCCAGGTCAAATACCAAATCGCGGCCTCGCAAGACAGCGATCGCCACGGGCGCCTGAGAAAAAATATGCGCCAGTCTTTCGTGGATGCGTTGCCGTTCGAGCTTGAGCTGAAGCCGGGAGCCTACCCGCGCCAGAAGTTCGCGCGCGGAGAAAGGCTTGGTCAGGTAATCGTCCGCTCCTGCCTGCAGCCCTTCCACGCTGGCTTCCTCGCCGGCGCGCGCGGAGAGCAGAATCACCGGAATCGCCTTGGTGGCCGGATTCTGCCGCAGAGAGCTCAACAGGCCGAATCCGTCGAGGCCGGGCATCATCACATCGCTCAGCACCAGATCAGGCGGATCGGCTATGGCGGCAGCAAGGGCCTCTTCACCGTTTGTCACGGTTCTTACGTCATACTGCGCGCTAAGCAGCCGGCTTACGTAGTTGCGCATGTCTGCGTTGTCATCGGCCACAATCACCCGGCCTTCGCGAGGAATGGAAGTTGCGGTGCTCGCAGACGCCGCCTGCGCGCCGTTGGCCGGTAACCACCGAAGGGCTTCTTCAACGTATGCGGTGGCTCGAACCGCGGTGGAATTCAGCTCGCGATTCGCTTCCAGCCTCTCCTGCGGAAGATGGGCCACACCGAAAATCAGGCTCACCCGGAACGTGCTTCCCTTGCCGAAGTCACTGGTGGCCGTAACCGTTCCACCATGGAGCTTGATCAGTTCGTGAACCAGGGCCAGGCCGATTCCAGTACCTTCCTGCGTGCGCCCGAGCGTGCCCTCCACGCGGTGGAAGCGCTCAAAAATGTGAGGCAGTTCCTCTTCAGGAATACCAACGCCGGTGTCGGTAACCGAAAATTCGGCGCTCCCGTCGCGCTCCGCCAGACGAACAGTGATGGAACCGGAGAGCGTGTATTTGAAGGCATTTGAAATAAGATTCAACACCACCTTCTCCCACATTTCCGGGTCAACATATACCGGTTCGGAAAGGGCGTCGCACTCCACCGTAAAAGTCAGGTTGGCCCGCTGCATAGCCGAGCGAAAGGCGGAAGCCAGCTCTGCCGTGTAAGACGCCAGGTCGGTCGGCTGATAGCTCGCATAAGAACGTCCCGCCTCGATTCGCGAAAAGTCCAGCAGGTTGTTCACCAGCTTCTGCAGCCGCATCCCATTTCGCTGGACAACTTGCAGCAGTTCGCTCTTCTCTGTATCGGCGTTCAATTCAAAGTCGGCCAGCAAGTCCTCCACAGGCCCCATCATGAGGGTCAACGGAGTGCGGAATTCATGACTGACATTGGAAAAAAACAACGTCTTCGCACGGTCGAGTTCCGCCAGAGCTTCGGCTCGCTGTCTTTCCTCTTCGTAGGCATTGGCATTTGCCAGTGCGGCCGCAAGCTGGTCCGCCACAAGGCCGATGAAGCCGGCATATGCTTCATCGGAACTGCGATGCGGATTGGCTCCGACAATTAGCAGCCCCGCGGGACGATCCTGGCCTTGCTGACGAATCGGAACCACAAAAGCCTGCCTCGGCAGTGTCGAATCGTTCCCATCGGCCCCGTCCGGTATATCCAGCAGCGAAGAGCCAGTGCCGCGAAAGATATCACTTGCCGGCCAGGGTGCATTGGAGTACGCCGGAATTCGATTGGCGGCCAGCCGTCCGGCAGGCGCTCCGGTTTTGCAGCGCAGCTGCGCGTTGCCGGTGGAGTCGAAAATGTAAGTCAGGGTAAAAGGCAGGTCTCTGAGATTGCTCGACAACTGTTGCCTTACGGTCTCCAATACTTCGTGCTCTATCTTGGCCCTGGAGAGAGCGGAAGCGAATTCCCGCAGCGTCGACATCCGCCGCTCGCTGATCACTCGCTCCGTTTCTTCGGTAACCACGCAAAGCATTCCACTCACAGCGCCGCTGTCATCCAGCAGCGGACTGTAGGAAAACGTGTGATAGGTCTCTTCGGAAAACCCGCTGCGGTGCAGGTAAAGCAACAGCCCTTCGTCGTAGGTGGCCACCCCGGTGGTAAGCACCTTATCGATTCGCGGCCCGATATCATCCCAGATCTCTGCCCAGACTTCCGCCGCCATGCTTCCAAGCGCCCAGGGGTGCTTTATTCCAAGCGTCGGCCTATAGGCGTCGTTATAGAAGAATGTAAGATCTTTGCCCCATCCCATCCACATCGCGTAGCGCGAGGTGAGCAAAATGTTCAGCACCGTGCGCAGGCTCTGCGGCCAGTTCGCCGCGGGACCCAGCGGCGTTTTCGACCAGTCCTTCTCAGCTACAAGTGCCGCAAGTCCTGCCTCTTCGGCGGAAACTGGCCGTTCTGTTGGCCCAGATGTCATTCGAACCCTAACTCCCGTCGTACTGCAAACCGCAATTTGTAGACTGGCTTCCGTTGGGCAGAGTTTCACCCCGGCTATTTAAACAACGACAGATCAATCGACTGGCCCATCGCCTTGTATCCCGCATCGCTGGGGTGCAGGCGGTCGCCGCCATCGTAGGCGGCAAGCATTCGATCCGGATTTTGGGGATCGCGTACGGCCTTTTCAAAGTCGATCACGCCATCGAATGCCTTTCCGTTGCGTATCCAGGCATTGATGGCTTTGCGTTTCACTTCCTTTTCAGGAGAGAAGTACCCCTTCATCACCGTGCCTTCAAAAGGTGTAATAGTTGCCCCGAATACTTGGATGCCCTTTTCGTGCCCGCGCTCTATCATCTGCTTCAGTCCGGCAATCAAATCGTCCGCACTGACAGTTTCCGAATCCGGCGCTGACGTTCCGGCGTGACCCAGATCGTTGATCCCTTCCAGAATGATGACGTACCTCACTCCCGGCTGAGCCAGGACATCGCGGTCGAAGCGGGCCAGCGCGTTCACTCCAAACCGCACATTGGTGGCGGGATCGTGGAGGATGCGATTGCCGCCGATGCCTGCATCGAGGACGCCGATTTTCCGGCCCTTGCGCTGCGCCTGCAAGCGGTCCGACAGAATATTCGGCCAGCGCAGATTCGCATCCACCGTGGAGCGCGCGCCATCCGTGATGGAGTCGCCGAAAGCGACCACCGCGGCCGTGGAGTCGGGCGCCAGTACCTCGACGCCTGTAAGAAAAATCCAGGAGGTGATGGTGGCGGGTTCGTCGATGGAAGCAGCTCCCGTTTGATCGCCCGCTGCGACATAGGAAGTCTGCTGAGCCGCATAGTGGATGCCGGCGCCATTGGTGGCTTTCGGGACAAAGATGCTGATGGCCAGGTCGGCCGACGCCGGCACTTCCAGCTTCACCGGATCACTCAGCACCAATGCGTTGGGCGGAATGGAGACTGCGGGGCGGCCGCCAAAAGTCAGCGCGCGGTCTGAGGCGGGCGCGATTCCATGCCCTTTCGCGCGTAGCGCGAGATGCGCGGCGCCTAGGTCAACGGTTTGCTTCCCGTAGGCGTTGGAGAACCTGACCCGGACAGTGCTGCCGCCGATGCTGGTATGCACGATTTCGCGTAGCGTCTGGTTTTCATACTGCAGCTTGGCCGCGCGCATCTCCGCTTCTGTCGCTAGCTGCGGCGCCGGACTCGCGCCCCAGGTGACGACCCAGTGAGAAGTTTCAGCGGCGGAAAGCGACGAAGCCAAGGCCAGGGCGAGAAAGATGGCGGTTTTCATCATGTGGGATATACCGGCTATCTTATCGCGGTGTTTCGGCCTGGTATTCGAAATTTCCGGACAAGATCTTCCAGCCCGGCCGATAAGAAGCCTGTGAGAAACTGGCATAACACCGTTAAGGCGGCAGTGCTGGCGACGGTTTTCCCTTTGTGCACCGCTTGGGCGCAACAAACCAGCCAGCAGCTCATTGAGGATTTGCTGTCGCGCGTTTCCGCGGCTGAAGCCCGCATTAAAGATCTCGAAGGCAAGCTCGAACAGCGCCCCCAGGCGTCCAATGAAACTGCGGCCGCGGCTCCGGCTCCACTTCCCATGCCCGCGCAGTTGATGCCCGAATCCGGCGGACACGATCATGGCGGCGGAGGACTGATTGCCTCGGGGCTGCAGATGCGAGGCTTCGGCGACATTCAATATGTTGCCGGGGATCATGCAAAGCGCAGCACGTTTGTGCTCGGTCAGTTTGACCTCTTCATGACCTCGAGGCTGGCTGATCATTGGACATTTCTGGCCGAGTCGGTGGTACAGGCCGATCCATCGAACAATTCTTTCGGATTCGAGATCGAACGCCTGCAGCTGAACTACGCGCGGAACGAATATTTGAATGTGGGCTTCGGCAGATATCACCAGAGCATTGGTTACTACAACACGGCTTACCATCACGGGACCTGGTTCCAGACGACCACCGGCCGGCCTTATATCTTCGCTTTCGAGGACGAAGGCGGTATTCTTCCGATTCACAATGTCGGAGTAACGGTTTCCGGCAAGCTTCCCTCGGGAAAATTGGATCTTCAGTACGCGGTGGAGTTCGGCAACGGCAGAACTTCACGCAGCCAGGACACCGAATTTGTACAGAACGTCTTCGACGAGAATAACCGCAAGTCGGTGAACATCGCGCTGTCGAGCCGGCCCCAATGGTTCTCGGGTCTCCAAATCGGAGGCTCATTCCTAAAGGACCGGCTGTATCCGGAAGGCGGGCCGAAGCTGCGGCAGACCATCGCATCGGGCTACGCCGTTTATCACCACGACAAGGTCGAGCTTCTGAATGAATTTATCCTCATGCGCAATGCCGCGCCGGGTGCCGTGATGAACACGCCGGGCTTCTACACCCAGATTTCCCGCGGATGGCGCGCGCTGAGACCGTACATTCGCTATGAGTACGTAAACGTCAATCGCCGCGATCCCTACTTTGGCGATATTGGCCGGCGTAGCGGTCCGCTGGGCGGTCTTCGTTGGGATGCCGGCGAATTTTCCGCCTTCAAGCTGGAGTTGGGCCGCTTATCCCGGACCGGACTGCCAACCACGACCACCGTCGCGGCTCAGGTGGCCTTTGCCTTTTAGCAGGAGGGAGACGATATGCGATTTTGTCCTCGAACGATTACGCTCCCGGCCGCGATTTGCGCCATCGTCGGCGCCCTGCTGACACCCGCGAAGGCACCCGCCGCAGGCGATGCCGGCGCGCTGGTTATCGTGGTGAACAAGTCAACTTTTACCATGATGCTCTCCACGAAGGAGGCCAAGCAGATGTACCTGGGAGAGCGGTTGCGATGGCCGGATGGGAAAAAAGTGGTAACAGTGCTTCCTCCGGCGGATGGTCCGGAATTCGGCACCGTATTAAAGGTCATCATAGGAATGTCCGAGGGCGAATACAAGCGTTTCCTTATGCAGGCGAGCTTCACCGGTAAGGACGTCACGCCGCCCAGACTGTTGAACAATGCCGCGGCCATCAAACAGTTCGTGGCGAGTACCCCCGGGGCTGTTGGTTGTATTCGCGCCAACGAGGCCGACGATTCAGTGCGAGCGGTGAAACTGGATGGCGCGGCCCCCGGAGACGCGGCATACAAGCTGACGATTTCACAGTCCGGGAAACACCAAGGTGAATAGGAATCGCCGAAAACGGCAAGGTTGGACGGTCGGAGCGCGTCTGCTCGCGGCATTTGGCAGTCTCATCCTGGTTACCCTCGCCGGAGGTGTTGCCAGCGTCCAGACAATCCGCTGGCTAAACGGTGAAATTGGTCATGCCCTCAAAATAGATTTGCGGCAAGCGCGGCAAACGGGCGGCATACAGGCTCTATTCGCCACCATGGACGCCGATCAGCATGCCCTCATTCTGTTCACCATGATGGGTGACGCACCCCATGCGGCGAGCGCGGTGGAGAGCTTCCGCAAAGCATCAGCCGATGCCGGAAAAACCATTGCGTCGATCATCAGCGAGCCTACCGACAGCAACAGAAGGGACACCTTGGCCGCACTCGACAAAGGCCGTGTGGAGTGGACACAGCGTTTTGAGCAACTCACGGCAGCCTGCGCGGCGCAGAGATGCAACGAAGCACTCGAGTGGATGTTTGATCGCGGGTTTGCAAACACGGCGGCCATGAATGCCTTGGCCGAGAAAACCGGCGAACAGTTACAAAAAGCCGGGGATGACGCGGCTGCTCGCACGTCCGACGAAGTCTCCGTCAGGGGTTCGTTATTGCTTGGACTGGCTCTGATCGCCGGCCTGGTTGGCGTCTTCGTACTTCGGTCTGTCCGCCAGGTCAGCACCCGGTTGCGCGCCCTGGCTAATGCTATCGCGCAGGGTTCCGAAGAACTGGCGCCGGTCACCGATCACATGTCGTCTTCCAGCCAAAAACTGGCCGCGGACGCATCCCGGGGTTCGGCCTCCATCGACAAGTTGGCAAATCTGGCCGAATCGATCGCGCAAGGTACGCGCGAGGCGGCGGAAAACGCAGAAAGAGTATCAGAGCTGGCAACCGCCACCGGTCAGCAGATGGAGCAGGCCAACCACGCCGTAGCGCAGTTGACCGAATCGATGCGCAGCCTGGTGGAAGCCAGCCGGCGCATCGCCTCCATTACCAAGGTGATCGAGGAGATCGCCTTTCGTACGAATCTGCTGGCACTGAATGCAGCCGTGGAGGCGGCCCGGGCCGGTGCGGCCGGCGCTGGCTTCTCGGTTGTCGCGGAAGAAGTTCGCACGCTGGCGCAAAATTCGTCGCAAGCGGCGAGAGAAACCGCGGCCCTGACCGCGGCCCTGATCGATGCTGCGATCAAGTCCTGCGGTCTCGGCGAAGAAAAACTAGGCCTGGTAGATGGCTCCATCCGCGAGATCACCGGTTCGACTGGCAAGGTAAAATCCCTGGCCAGCGGGGTCACCCTTCGGACCAAGGACCAATCCGCGGCTGTTCAGAGAATTGTCCTCGGCTTGGCGGAAATTCGCGAAGTGACTAAGGCTACCGCCGACACGGCTCAACTGATTGCCGACGGCAGCGGCAAGCTTACCGATCACGTCGAGGGTCTGGAAGCGCAGGTAGTGGACCTGCGGTCCCTGGTTGGATAACCCGGATTCAGCACTCTATTCCTTCTTCGGCTTTGACTGCGAAGCCGGGCCGGCGCGATGCAGTGTTTCCAGCGCGTTTCCGCTTCCCACGGCAGTGGCGAAGGTCTTAGGCGGAGGCCCTCCGTTGACGTTGAGACAGATCTTCCAGGTGTTTCCCTCTACTTCATAAATGCCATGATTCGTGTGGCCGGTTTCCGGACCCTCGGTAAAATGCAGGCTGAACGATTTGGGGGTCGTGGCCGCCTCCACGGCGATCTTCCCCCCGTAGGCTGTTCCCATCGAGAGAGAGATGAAGCGATCATCCTCGATGATGATGCGGGCTCCAGCGACCGGTAATGCCGTGCCGTCTACTTCCAGCGACGTGACATCCCAATGTCCTTGCAGGCTTTCCAGATGGTCGTCCATAATTTCTCCTAGGGCTCACGGGTTGGGCGGAAGCCTACCATGCGATAGGCCAGAAAAGACGGCCAGGCGGCCGCCCGGGCATAACTCCGAAGATCAAGTGCATCCACAAAGAACGACCCGCCCCTCATCACCCGGTAGGCCCCGGACTCAGGCCCCTTGGGATTCTTTTTTGGCGAGACCGAATAATAAGTTCGACCGTACCAGTCCTGGCACCATTCCATTACGTTGCCCGCCATGTCGAACGCACCGTAAGGAGAGGCGTTGCTATGCGTCTGCAACTCACCGTGCCTGCCACTGTCATAAAAACCTATCTCCGTTACGGTATCAAATTTCGCGCCGCCTACGTAGTTGGCATAAGTATGATCAATCTCGTTGCCCCAGGGATAGCGCCGTTGGTCTGTACCGCGGGCGGCCTTCTCCCACTCGGCTTCGGTAGGAAGCCGGTATCTCTTTCCAGTCTTGGCACTAAGCCAGTTGCAGTATGCCACGGCGGAATCCCAATTCACACCTATTAACGGATAGTTATCACTGTTAGTTGTGCCGCCGCCGTGATTTTTTGCATCGGCCCAGTAAGAGACCTGGTCCTTGGGGGCCACCCGGCCGCCGGGCCAAAATTTGGCGTCGTTATAGCCCGCATCGTCACGGAACTTCTTCCATTCGGCGTTCGTGACCTCGTATTTGCCGATATAGAACGCATCCAGTTCCACCGTGTGCACCGGGCGCTCACGGGATTCGCCATCCCCGAAATTGTCCCCCATTTTGAATGCACCGGCGGGGACGTAAACGTAGTCGCCATAGCCATCGTTGACCATCACGGGCTGCCCTGCACCTTGCAGGCCCGCGGCGGCGAGGAAAAGCCAGAGGGCAAATTGTCGGCCCATCTACTCCTTCCCTCCCGGAATGAATCCGCCTTGCTTCAGGAAGTGTTCGAGTCGCGGCATCCAATCGGAATAGATTCCGTTGGTTGACCCGCTGCCAAAGCCGTGGCGCCCCTTTTGATACACATGGATCTCAGCCACGGCCCCGGCTTTCGTAAGTTCCGAGAACAATTGGGCCGATCCGATCGCATTGCCCCGGTCCGCCGCCGCGCAGAGAAGAAACGTGGGTGGAAAATCCTTCAACGACTCGCCCGGTATCGGTCGCCCCGGCCCGTAAACCAGTCCCAGGTAATCAGGGCGGGAACTTTGGCGGTCAATGGGATCCGAAGCTGCCGGATCGCCCGGCGACGAGGCGGCGGCAACCGAACGGCCCAGGGAGGAACCAGCCGAAAACCCGATAAAGCCAACCTTCTGAGGATCCAGCTTGAACTCAGCGGCGCGCGACCGAACCACTTGTACCGCCCGCTTTCCGTCCATGATCCGGGCTTTGTCGTCGTAACGCGGGGACAAACGGTAAGTGAGGATAAACGCCGTGACTCCCCAATCGTTGTAACGCTCGGCAATGTCCATCCCTTCCACGCCATACATCAGCATGATGTTCCCTCCGCCCGGCGCCACCACCACCGAGGCGCCATTGCGGTGATTTTCGGGGGGAAGGAAGACGGTCAGGAACGGGGTGTCCAACGGTGCCGTTCCCACGGCGAGGGGAACTTTACCTTCTTCCCACAGCGGAATATTGTAATTGGCGGGAACAGCTCCTTTTTCGGCTGCCAGCAGGGGAATGGAAAGGACAATGGCGGCAACAAGAGCACGCCGGAGTGCAGAGGCCATGAAGATACTGTATACTAATACTTTTGGGATTTCTCTAACTTTCACATCAGCTTGGCGTCCGGTACCGATGGTGGTGGGCGCTGCCAGGAACATAGATGCCAAAACGTACGTTTCAGCCGAACAACCGCAAACGGGCCAAGACCCATGGATTCCGTGAGCGCATGAAAACAAAGGACGGCCGAGCCGTTCTCGCCCGCCGGCGCGCCAAGGGGCGCCACAAACTCACGGTCAGTGACGAACGTCGCGTTCGAAACGCCGAGTAGTCCGATCTCCGTTGAACACGCGGGGTTCGGCTTTCCGAAAAGCAGCCGGATTCTGCGTTCCAGCGATTTCCGCAAAGTTTATGACGAAGGCTTTCGTTTCTCCTGTCAGCATTTCGCGGCGTTTTGCCTCGCCTACGCTGACCAACAGGACGGACCGAAGGTGGGCTTTACTGTCTCCCGTGCCATGGGAAACGCCGTGGTGCGGAATCGCATGAGGCGGCGGATGCGAGAATGCGTGCGTCTGCGTCCGGCAGGTCTTGACGTTAAATGGCGCATTGTTTTCAATCCGCGCAAACCGATTTTAGCGGCCACCAGGGAAGCAATTGACCGGGATCTGAAGAGGTTGCTGCAGCAATGCGCGAACTCCTGATCTCCGGTTTGCGTATCTATCAGAGGTGGCTCTCGCCGATGCTTCCGTCAGCCTGCCGGTTTCACCCCACCTGCTCAGAGTATATGGCGCAGTCGATTCAGATGCATGGCGTTTTCCGCGGAGTGGGCCGCGGAATCAGACGCCTGCTTCGATGCCACCCGTTTCACGCGGGCGGCTTCGACCCAGTTAAATAGCGAACTCCAAAAAATGTCCGAACCAGATAACGGAACACCGCAGCCGAAAAAGCCTGAAAAGAAAGAAGAAATGTCCATGGAGACACGGCTGCTGCTCAGCTTTGTCCTGATGGGCGTCGTGCTTTTCGCTACACAGTACCTTTTCAAGCCGACTCCACCGGATAAAACCACTGTCAAGCAGACGGAACCCGTGGTGCCAAAGGTACAGGGGGAGAGGCCCCCGCCGCCCCCGCCGCCCAGCGTGGTTCCAGCCGAAGGCGTAGTGGCGGCTTCCCGCGACGAAGATTTCACCGTCGAAACCGACCTCTATAAGGTGGTCTTCCTGAACCGCGGCGCGGTAGTCCGAAGCTGGACCCTGAAGAAGTATCGTGATGGAAAGGGCAATCCGCTGGAAGTGGTGAACACAGCTGCTGCCGCGAAAGTCTACTACCCGTTTGCGGTTCAATTCAAGAATCAGAAACCAACTACCGATCTGAACCAGGCGCTATTTGTGGGCAAGAAGTCGGCGGATGGCCTTTCTGTAGACTTCGAATATTCGAACGGGAAGACCACGGCCCGGAAGTCGTTCGCGTTCGAAAAGAACCGTTATCTGTTCAATTTGAGCTCGGAAGTCCTGGAAGGTACCACCCCGGTCCCGCATTTGCTGGTCTGGCGTGGCGGGTTCGGCGATGCCAGCGTGGTCAATGCGGCGGCCGGCCAGCACAGCCTGCACTTCGATACGGCCCAGAACAAGTTGATTGTGCAGGAAGCGAAGTCTGCCAAAGACGGTCCCGTTACCAACAGCGGAAACTTCTCGTTCGCGGGATTAGAGGATACTTTCTTTGCCGCGGTGGTTGTGCCGAAAGGGCAAGTGGAAATCCAGACGATGCAGGACATGCTTCCGTCCGCCTCCGACCCGGCCAAGGAAGAGCCCCACGTAGGCGCGGCTGTCGGCGGGGAAGGCGTCAACCGGTTCTCCATGTTCCTGGGACCAAAGGACATTGATCTCCTCCGCAAGGTGGATCCGAAACTCGAAAACATCGTGGATTTCGGCTGGTTCGGAATCCTTGCGAAGCCCCTGTTCCTGTCACTGAACTGGGTGAACGATAAGTACGTCCACAATTACGGCTGGTCGATTGTGCTGGTTACCGTGGCAATTAACTTCCTGCTGCTGCCGCTGAAATTCTCCAGCTTGAAGTCGATGAAAAAGATGCAGATGCTGCAGCCGCAGATTGCCGCCATCAACGATAGGTATAAGAACATCGGCATTCGCGATCCTAAGAAGGCCGACCAGAACGCGGAAACCATGGCGCTGTACAAAGCCAATGGCGTCAATCCCATGGGCGGTTGCATGCCGATGGCTTTGCAGATCCCGTTCTTCATCGCCTACTACAAGGTACTGAGCGTTTCTATTGAAATGCGCGGCGCGCATTGGCTGTGGGTGACGGATTTGTCCCAACCTGAAACCTTGGCCATTCACATTCTTCCGCTCCTGATGATCGGAACACAGTTCTTACTGCAGCGAATGACCCCCAGCACTACAGCGGACCCGGCGCAGCAGAAGATAATGATGCTCATGCCGCTGATGATGGGTTTCTTTTTCTACAGTGCCCAGAGCGGACTGGTGCTATACTGGCTTACCGGAAACGTGGTGGGATTGGCGCAGCAGTGGTTTTTCAACCG
>JBDUEM010000054.1:0-32464 GCA_040002435.1 Bryobacteraceae bacterium | reverse complement strand
GTCGCCACGCAAGTTGTCCGCAGCATGGCGTGCCAATTGACGTCTTTGTCCAGGACCGCCACCGCGGCGGAATCGCCCGGATTCTTGACGGCCGCGGCCATAGCCGAGCCAGCCTCACCGCCAACAATCTTCGACATTCCCACAAAATAGGCTCGATTAGCGTCGTTCCACTGAACGGGAAACTCATAGCGGCTCACGCGGTCAACGGCGCGTACCAGGTGATAGATCGCGTTGTCCGCAACCGGCCTCGAGCTATGTCCGCCGGCATTCGTTGCTTCCAGCTTAAAGTTCTGCGACGTCTTTTCGGCCGCCAGTATTTCCAGCGCGACCTTACGGCCTTGTGCGTCAAGGTCTCCGTCGACGCCCTCCGTTACCGCGAACTCGGCATCGATCACTTCGCGCTCATGCGTCGTCAGCCATCCCGCTCCGTTCAGAGCGCTGTTCGTCTCTTCCCCACAAGTTAATGCCAGTTTGATGGATCGCCTGGGATGAAACCCCTCTTCGCGATAGCGAATCAGATTGTCAACCCAAATGGCTGCCTGGGCCTTCATGTCGTTCACGCCGCGAGCGTAGAAGTATCCGTTTTCTTCCACCAGAAGGAAGGGATCCCTCGTCCAGTCTTCCCGCTTCGCCTCGACCACATCCACGTGAGCGAGCATCAGGATCGCTTTGGCATTCGGTTCCGAGCCGTGCAGAACAGCCAGCAAGCCGCCTTCCCTTGGATGTCCATCGGGAATAAAAACACGCACGTCGCTATCCGCATAGCCCGCCGCCTTCAAACGGCCGGCCATCCGTCTTGCCGCCAGCGTGCAGTCGCCGGCTGAAAGAGTAGTGTTGGTCTCGACGAGTTCCTTATAGGTCTCGCGAAACCGTGCCAGCCCCGGGTCGCCGCCCTGCCCATATCCTGCTGCGCAGCCGGCACACAAGGCGATTGTCAAGCCAGCCCAGTGAAGTGACTTCATCTCAGCTATTCGCTCCGGAGGATCGGCCGGCCGTTTGAATGTGAGTCACGTGATTGTCCGTTGTGGTTTCCCGAATGGTACCACTCGTTGTCTGACCGAAGGTGCGAACAGGGCCTCAAAACCCGGGCCGCCCGGCCCGAATACGCTGCGAAAAGTCCGGAGCCTTATCCGCCTCGCGCGCAGCGGGGTTAATCAGCGCACGGCGTTTCAATTCCGCAAACGGCAGATCACCAGCCAGATCGCCATTTTCATACATCATCTGGTCGCCCTTGCCGTTCAAGACCGTCCGCCAGTCCCACCATGGCACCGTGCCGCCAGCGTCTCTCATTAGCCCCGCGATGTTCGTCGTGCAGTTGCTGGTGAGCGCGTTGTACCACTGCGGACGTTTGTGAAGCTGATTGATTTCCCGCATGTATTGCAAAAACAACTTCTGCGAACGCTCCGGCGTAGCCCGCGTCCGATACAGGTAGACGTCTTCACCCTGCCGGTAGTTGGTCCGCACGCGCACCAGGTCGCGCTCATCTCCCACCACGTAAATCAGTTCATACTGCCGGAAGAAACCGCGAATCGACGAATACGTTTCACCGGCCTCCTTCCTTGCTTCCACGGAAGTAGCCACGTGGTCGCCGTTAGCCAACTCGAAGCTGACGATGACGTGTGCAATCCAAGGCGAGCCCCAATAGTCAACAAAGAGGTCGATCCCGCGAATCTGCGGCACCTCGATCACTTTGGTCTCCCAATGCGGCGTGAAATCCGTTTCGGTTCGATACTCAAAGTTACGGTAGTTGTGAATCGTAACGAGTGGACCTTTTACGTCTGCCCAGGCGGCCTCGGCTACGTCGCCCTGCCAGTTTCGTCGATTGGAGGGAGGCAGTTCTACCCACCACACCAGCACAAGGGCGAATGCGGCGAAACAGGGTCCCGCTGCCAGAATCGGCTTGCGTGCCAGAACTACGATGGCGATCACGGTCACCAGGTACATGATCGCGGCCGGGATCCGCAATACCCGTACCTCGAAATCGAAGGCGAGTGCCGCCGCCGCCCACAGACTGAGCATCGCCAGGACAGTAAACAGCACGCCGAGACCCACCTTCCGAATCACTTGGGTTCCTACCTGTGAACCAGAAATACGGCAGTCTCCGCCAGCAGATTGGGCATGATGGAAACTTCCCGATTGCCCGCGAGAAAAATCCCGCGCTCCACCGTCCAGCCCTCTTGCGCCGCCAGCGCTTCGAAGTCATGCACAGTCAGGAAGTGAATGTTCGGAGAGTCGTACCAGTCATGCGGAAACAGATTGGTCTTGGGTGCGCGCCCGGTGAACAAATGTGCCAACCGCACTGACCAGTGGCCAAAGTTGGGAAACGCCACAATCGCGCGCCTGCCCACTCGCAGCATTTCGTTCAACACCTTCAACGGTTGCCGCGTCTCCTGCAGCGTCTGGCTCAGAATCACGTAGTCGAATGCCTGCTCCGGGTAGTCTGCGAAGCCTTGCTCGATATCGCCCTGATAAACTGACACGCCGCGTGCGATAGCCCGCTGAACCTTGGCTCCCACGATTTCGACCCCGCGCGCATCCACGTTTTTATGCTCGGCCAGCCATTCCAGCAGTTCCCCATCACCGCATCCCACATCGAGCACTCGCGAATTAGGCTCCACAATATCGCTGATGATGGCATAGTCGCGCCGTCCCAATACGGCATGTACGAACGGGCCCGCATGCACCGTCTCGGCCGCGCTCATGACTTGCTCCGGAACGTGCTGGCCAGGAACCCGCGAACCAGCTCTGTCTGTTCGCCGACGTCCACCAGGAACGCGTCATGCCCGTAATTCGAGGGCAGTTCGCAGAATGCAACATCGCGGTTGCGGCCACGCAGGGCGCTGACGATTTCTAGGGACTGGTATGTCGGATACAGCCAGTCGGACGTGAAGCTCATCACCAGAAAGCGGGCCGTGGCTCGCTCCAGCGCCGCCGCCAGCGAGCCGTGCCCGTTTGCGACATCGAAGAAATCCATCGCCTTCGTGATGTACAGATACGAGTTGGCGTCGAAGCGGTCCACAAACTGGCTGCCGCGATAGCGCAGGTAGCTCTCCACCTCAAACACCTTCGAGAAATCGGGCAGAGCCTCATCCGGATCCTGAAAGCGCCGGCCGAATTTCTCGCGCATCGAGTCGTCGCTCATATACGTGATGTGCCCCACCATCCGAGCCACGGCCAGACCGCGCGCCGGCGGTTTGGCCCCATAATAGTTGCCCTGGTTCCAATCCAGGTCGGCCATAATCGCCTGCCGGCCCACTTCGTTAAACGCGATCTGTTGTGCGGAGTGCCGTGCTGTCGTCGCGATCGGAATAGCGGAAGCCACTGCGTCGGGATAGGCGACACTCCATTCCAGCGCCTGCATTCCGCCCATGGATCCGCCGGCGACACTCAGCAACCGCTCGATGCCCAAGTGCTCCACCAGCATTTTTTGCAGCCGCACCACGTCTGACATCGTGATAACCGGAAACTGCATCGCGTACGGCAAACCATTTGCCGGATTGATCGATTGCGGCCCCGTCGTGCCCTTGCAGCCGCCCAGCACATTCGCGCAGATCACAAAGTATTTGTTCGTATCGAACGCCTTGCCGGGACCGATCATGTTGTCCCACCAGCCGGGCTTGCCGCCGTCGTGGCTGATGCCGGCAGCGTGCGCATCGCCGGAAAAAGCATGTTCAATCAGGATCGCGTTGGTGCGCGCTGAATTCAGTGCGCCATAAGTCTCATAGGCCACGTCCACCGGCGCCAGATCCGCACCGCAATCCAGGGAAATCGAGTCAAATCTTACATTTTTGGTCTCAACAATCATCGACAGTGGGAAACTTCATCATATCAGTGCAACAGGGCGGCACCCTTCCTTTGCGATTGACCGGCGACCCGTGTTTCAATAGTAGTTACACCACCCCCCAAGGAGTCGATATTGAACACAGCAATGCTCGCCCTGGAAGACGGGACTGTCTTCGAGGGCCGAAGCTTTGGTGCGCCCTCAGAAAGCTACGGTGAAGTAGTTTTCAATACCTCCATTGCCGGTTACCAGGAAATCTTCACCGATCCCTCCTACGCCGGTCAAATCGTCGTCCTGACCAATCCGCAAATCGGCAATTATGGCGCCAATGCCGAGGACAGCGAGTCCCGCAGACCGTTCATTGAAGGGCTGGTAGTACGAGAGGTGTCGCCCGTTGCCAGCAATTGGCGTTCGGAAGAACACGCCGAGCAATTTCTGGCGGCCCATAATATTCCCGTTGCCAGCGGTATCGATACCCGTGCCCTGGTCCGCCATCTGCGCAGCCGCGGCGTGATGCGCGGCGTGCTCTCGGGAACCGGCGGCGACCCTAAATTGTTGGTGGAAAAAGCCCGTAATATCCCTTCCATGGCCGGTCTCGATCTGGCCACCAGGGTTTCCACGAAAGAAGCCTACGCCTGGACTGCCGGAGTAGATGCGTGTTCCCCTTCCGATCGCGTGGCAACGAACGTAGAGCCGCGGCATCATGTCGTCGCCTACGATTACGGTATCAAGCGCAACATTCTTCGCAAGCTGGTGCAGACCGGCGCGCGCGTGACGGTGGTTCCTGCCATGACGTCCGCCGAAGACGTACTTTCGTTGAAGCCCGACGGAATCTTCCTCTCGAATGGTCCTGGAGATCCAGAACCGCTGGAATATCAAACGGAACAGGTTCGCAATCTGTTAGGCAAAGCTCCCATCTTCGGTATCTGCCTGGGGCATCAGATCATGGGCCGCGCTCTCGGTGGCAAGACGTTCAAGTTGAAATTTGGCCACCGCGGCGGGAACCATCCTGTGCTGAACCAGGTAACCGGCAAGGTGGAAATCACCTCCCACAATCACGGATTCGCCGTGGATCCAAGTTCACTGAAAGATAGCGAAGTGGAACTTACGCACATCAACCTCAACGACGAGACGCTGGAGGGATTTCGGCATCGCAACCACCCCGCATTCTGCGTGCAGTATCATCCGGAGGCCGCGCCGGGACCGCATGATTCTTACTACCTGTTCGACAATTTCATGAAAATGATGGATGAGTACAAGAAATAGATGCCCAGACGCAACGACATCCACAGAATCCTGATTGTCGGTTCCGGCCCCATTGTCATCGGTCAGGGCTGCGAATTTGATTACTCCGGCGCGCAGGCGTGCAAGTCGCTGAAGGCCGATGGCTATGAAGTGGTGCTGATCAATTCCAACCCCGCCACCATCATGACGGACCCGGAACTGGCGGACCGGACGTATGTAGAACCGCTAACAGTGGCATTCGCCGAAGAAGTCATCCGCAAAGAGCGGCCGGATGCTCTGCTGTCCACGGTAGGCGGCCAGACGGGTCTTAATCTCGCCATCGACCTCGCAGAGGCCGGCGTTCTCGAAAAATACGGCGTTGAACTCATCGGCGCCAAAATTCACAGCATCAAGAAAGCGGAAGACCGCCTGCTGTTCAAAGACGCGATGCGCAAGATCGGCCTCGATATGCCGCACTCGCAGCTTGTGAATAGTGTGGAGGCAGGCCTGGAGTTCGCCTCCAAGAACGGCTATCCGGTGATTCTGCGGCCCAGTTTCACGCTCGGCGGAACGGGCGGCGGCATCGCCTACAACATCGAGGAACTGGAAGACATCCTCACTCGCGGTTTGGATCTGTCGCCGGTACACGAGACGCTGATTGAAGAAAGTGTCATCGGTTGGAAGGAGTATGAGCTGGAGGTGATGCGCGACTTGGCGGACAACGCCATCATCATCTGCTCCATCGAGAACTTCGATCCCATGGGTGTGCACACAGGGGACTCCATTACTGTTGCGCCGGCGCAAACTCTCACCGATCGCGAATATCAGATGATGCGCGATGCCGCCCTGGGCTGTCTGCGCGAAATCGGCGTCGATACCGGCGGTTCGAACGTGCAGTTCGCCATCAATCCCGCCAATGGCCGCATGATCATCATCGAGATGAATCCGCGCGTGTCCCGCAGTTCCGCGCTGGCCTCGAAAGCGACGGGGTATCCCATCGCGAAAATCGCCGCCAAGCTGGCAGTGGGCTATCGCCTGGATGAAATCCGGAACGATATTACGAGGGTCACCCCAGCGTGTTTCGAGCCGACCATCGACTACGTGGTTGCCAAGATTCCACGCTGGCAGTTCGAGAAGTTCCCTGGGGCGGAGCCCGTGCTGGGCACGCAGATGAAGTCCGTGGGCGAAGTGATGTCCATCGGCCGCACCTTCAAGCAGGCGTTGGGCAAGGGCATTCGCAGCCTGGAAACCGGCAAGCCGATGACGGCCGAGAAATTTGAAGATCATCTCATCCCCAAGCGCCTCATCACTCCAAATCCGGATCGCCTCAACTATATCCGCTTTGCCTTCGAGCGCGGCTACACAATCGAACAGGTTCAGGAGATGACGGGAATCGATCCGTGGTTCCTGAAGCATCTGAAGGAGACCATCGATTTCGAGGCGTCCCTCGAGAGCGAGAATCTGGAGACCATCTCGAAGGCGACCATGCTGCAAGCCAAGCGCGATGGCGTCTCCGACGAACGCATAGGGAAAGCGCTGGGCGCGACGCCGCTTGAGGTCCGCGCGAGACGCAAAGAGATGGGCGTAACGGCGGTATTCAATCGCGTGGACACATGCGCGGCGGAGTTCGAGAGCTTCACGCCGTACCTCTACTCCAGCTATGAATCCGAGTGCGAAGCGAACCCCTCGGATCGCAAGAAGGTGATGATTCTGGGCAGCGGTCCGAATCGCATCGGGCAGGGAATCGAATTCGACTACTGCTGCTGCCACGCCTCGTTCGCTCTGCAGGAATTCGGCATCGAGTCGATCATGGTCAACTGCAACCCGGAGACCGTTTCCACCGACTACGACACCAGCGACCGCCTCTACTTCGAACCCCTGACGCAGGAAGAGGTGCTCAACATTGTCGACACTGAAAAACCGGACGGCGTAATTGTGCAGTTCGGCGGCCAGACGCCACTGAATCTCGCGCTGCCGTTGAAGCGGCTGGGTGTGCCCATCATTGGAACCGATCCGGACAACATCGATCTCGCGGAGGATCGTAAGCGCTTCGGTAAGCTGCTGGACGACCTGAACATCCCGTCGCCCCCCAACGGAACCGCTACCAGTGAACAGCAGGCTTGCGACGTCGCCAATGGTTTGGGCTTCCCCATCCTGGTGCGGCCCAGCTATGTTCTGGGCGGCCGCGCCATGGTCATTGCCTACGATGAGGACACGGTTCGGCGCTACATGCGGGAGGCGGTAACCGTCTCGCAGGACAGGCCGGTGTTGATCGATCGCTTCCTGGAAGACGCCATCGAAGTGGATGTCGACGCCCTCTGCGATGGAGAAGATGTTCTCATCTCCGGCATCATGGAGCATATTGAAGAAGCCGGGGTGCACTCCGGCGACAGTTCCTGCGTTCTGCCGGCCTACTCGCTGGGGAAGCAGGAAATCGAGACCATCAAAACCTACACGCGCAAACTGGCTCTGGCGCTGAACGTCATCGGGCTGATGAATGTCCAGTATGCCATCAACAAAGAGGGCAAGGTCTTCGTACTGGAAGTGAATCCGCGTGCCTCCCGCACCGTACCCTACGTCAGCAAGGCCACCGGCGTGCCTCTGCCTAAAATCGCGGTTGGGCTGATGGTCGGTAAGAAGCTATCCGATTTCAGCGAATTGTTGAAAGACGCGGTGGACGGTGTGCTGGTGGCTCCCAAGTTCTTCGTAAAGTCCCCCGTGTTCCCCTTCAGCAAATTTCCTGGAGTCGACCCGGCTCTCGGACCCGAAATGCGCTCCACCGGAGAAGTGATGGGTGTGGGTGAAAACTTCGGCGAAGCGTTCGCCAAGGCTCAACTGAGCGCCGGAACCCCGCTGCCCGAAGGCGGCACGGTGTTCCTTAGCGTCAATGACCGCCACAAAGCGGAAGCCGTTGAGGTTGCCAAGCGATTCTCGCAATTCGGCTTCAATCTGGTGGCAACACGGGGTACCGCGGCTGCCATCCAGGCCGCCGGCATGAAATGCAAAACTGTTTTCAAGGTGAATGAAGGCCGCCCCAACGCGGTCGATTTGCTGAAGGCAGGTTCTATTCAGTTGGTGATCTACACAGCCACCGGCGCGCACTCGTTCACCGATGAGAAAGCCATCCGCCGCGCGGCCGTCGCCTACCGCGTTCCATGCATCACGACGATGAGCGGAGCCAAGGCTTCAGCGGAAGGCGTCGCTTCCCGGCAGCGTGATCCCATCCGCGTCTGGAGCTTGCAGGAAATTCACGCCGAGCGCGCGGCTACCGTACCCAAATAGTGACATTGGCCGGACTGCTCTTCGTCCCGATCACCAGGGATACGGGGATCGCGCCTGCGGGCGCGTCCTCGGGAATCCGCACATTCACCTGCAGCAATCCGGCCGTGAGCCCGGGCGCTCCGCCGGCATAGTCGACAATCGCCTCGCGTCCGGCAATCAGTACCTTGACGGGCAGTACCGGCCGGGGCAGCGGAGCGCCTGCCGGCTTCCCGTCAACACCTGCGGGCAGCGTTTGTCCCTCGCCGGTGCCATAGAGCACTACGGTTGAGCCACGGCTCGCCGGATTCTCCCGCGTATTCGTTGACCCGTCCTGGTTTAGCAGCGCCGCGGGTCCCTTGCCCGATGAATCGAAGGTGAACAGCGCAGGAACCGCGGCAATTACGGGCACCAGCAAGGCATTCGTCGTCTGATTGTTATAACTCACTGTGACCTGTGTGCTTGCCTTGCCTGCCACAGAGTAAGGAACCACCGCGCTCAGTTGATTCGGCGAGACGTAAATCAATGGCGCGCTGATTCCATCAAAAAACACACGCGTGTCGGAGAGCACTGTTTCCAGGTTCTGCGTGGCCGGATTGATCCGCGAAGTAGTCAACGAGTCAGGTCCGAACTCCAAGCCAAAGATGGTGACGATCTCACCCGGCGCAACGCCGCCGTTCAAAATGAAATTCGCAGCGCCTACTATGCTGGTGGGAGTAAGTTGTTTTGGCGCCGCAAAATTCGCGGTGACGATCTTTTCGTCGTCCACAATCAGTTTCGCCGGAGCGTCCGCGCCCCCCAGGTCATCTGTCCAGTTCACGAATTTTGCGCTACCCGCCGCGAGAGGCAGTAGCGTCAATTCGGTGCCGCCATCGTAGAAATTGTCGGCGGACACAGGATCGACCTTTAGTGTTCCGCCCGAAATGGGGGACACGTTCGTCAGCACCAGGAATTGCCGCTTGAATCCGGCAGTGAACGTCGCGGGCCCGGGCCCGGCGGTCACGCTATGCGTTGTGTCACCGCCGTCACTCCAGTTCTGATACACGTATCGCTGAGCGCCGCTGAAGGCCGGTTGCGTTTCCGCATTGACTCCGACTGTATGTGTGCCGCCGGCGGTCCAGGCGAAATTCTGAGGCGCGACAATTGTCTTTCCGTCCACCACGATGCTGATTCCCGTCGGATCCGTCGCAACGGTTGTCAGCACGGAGCGAGTGAAGGTAGGGTCATAGTGGATGCGGGGATCGTTCAAAGTGATGGTCACCGGGTTCTGCCCATCGCCATGCGCGGAGAAAAATCCGAAGCCGCCCCAGAAGTAAAAGCTATAACCGGCGTTGGGAACCGCCGTAATCGCGATCTGCGTGCCGTAAGGGTAATACCCGTCAGGCGAAGACGGCTCATATTGAATCGATCCGCCCGCCGCCGGGTTGACCGCCCCAGTCAGGCGGATGTACTGCGCGAAGTTCGCCGTGTAAACGGTGGTCGATGGTGACGCCACCACGGTATGCGCTCGAGCTCCATCATCGCTCCATCGTGCAAACTGGTGCCGCAGGACGCTGCCCGACTGCACCGCCGGAACATCCAGCGTGTGCCTGCTTCCAGGCGCCCACTGGAACGTTTTCGGCGAAGCATAGGTCTCCCCGTCCACCACAAGCTGCAGCCCGGCGGGAAACGTGGCGATCGTTGTGGAAGCGTTCGGCTGGCTGTAGAGGCGCTTCACCACGTCCAGATCGCCAGCCGACAGGCCGTCCCGCTGCCCGATAGGGATACCCATCGGGATGGACTGCATCACGGTGCTGCCGGTGCGCGAAAAGCCTGTGACGGCGTAATGCATGATCGACCCAAAATCGTAGCCGCCAACATCGTCAGCGCCTGAAAGCTGTTGGTCATACTGCGACACCTCACGCTTGTCCAGGCTGGCGTAGTTCACCTGAATATAGAAGTCCCGGTCCTGCCGCGATTGTTCATGGTAGAGGCCCACCGCGTGCCCGATTTCATGGATGGCATTGCCGGCCGTGCACTCGTCTCCCAGGTTGATGGACTGCGGTCCGCCAATCATCCCGACGAAGGAACTGCATCCGGAAGTCCGGCGCACGAAGCGCACGTAGTTGAATTCACCGCTGCGTGGCACCAGTTTCAATAGGGTATTGTCGTTCCAGTGCCTTACCGCGTCTTCGATACGCTGTTGATTAGGCACGGCCGCGTCGATCGTATACGGTATCACTCCGTCCGTCCAGCGGAACCGGTCTCCGCTGACTCCAATCGCTTCCTTCGCCTGCGTCTTGCTGCTTTCCGGCTCCAGAAGGATATCTCCTTCTGTCACCGCCACGCCATCAACGATTTGGTAGTGCACGGGCTTCCCGCGGAAGGTCCCGCTCTGGATCACCTGGGCGTCTGCCAGCGCGCAGGTGAACAGTCCTGTTAAAAGCCAGAGCTTCATCACGTAATAGACGTATCGGCCGTTTGCGCGGTTTTCTGAAACATCCGGATTCCGGCGATTCCTGCCGCGCCTCTCAGAGCGCACAGGTTGGCATTCTTCGCGGTGATGCCTCCCAGAGCCAGTACTGGAATCCTCACCGAAGCCGCGGCGCGCTCCAGCGCATCCAGCCCAACCGGCGGCCCCTTGCCGGGTGTCGCAAATACGGGTCCGAAGACCACGAAATCCGCGCCCTCTCCCTCCGCCGCGCGCACCTCGTCCAGCGTGTGGCACGATACCGCAATTACTCCTATCCCCAGCCGGCGGAATTCACGCGGCGCGATCGAACCACCCGGTAGGTGGATACCTTGCGCACCCGCCGCCACTGCAATATCGGCGCGCCCATTCACCAAAATGGGAACCTGCGTCACGCGAAGCGCTCTTCTCGTCAAGTCCAGCAGCGCCGCTGCGCTCAGGTCCTTCTCGCGAATTTGAATGTAGTCCGCGGCCGCAGCCTCAATGGACCGCAGCAGTGGTTCGATGCCGCCCGCTGCGCCGCGATCCGTGACGTAGTATCGGACCATCACAGCACCCGCAGCGACCGCGCCGGAAACTCGATAGCCCATTCCTTGGCGTGCCGGCTCCGCTCGTATTCGACGCGCGGCATTTCCACGTGCAAGCCGCCGGAAAACTCCAGCCGCGCCGCTTGCGGCGCCTCGATTACACGCATCAGTTCCGCCGGCATCTGATGCGGCGCGAACTTCCCGTCTTTCGGAACAGCCTTCAATTGTTGGGGCGCCACGGCGACGTGAATATGGTCGCCGCGCAACCGGCCCGGATAGTATTCCCCCCCGATGTCAAATTCCCCGTAGCGCAGCACGCTGGTATTGCGCGATGGATCCAGTGTCCGGATCTCCACCGGCAGAATGTTGTAGATGCCCAACAGCCGCGCGATAGCGAGATTCCCGGGATGATCGCACACTCTGGCCGGCGGACCGCTTTGAACAATGCGCCCCTCCTGCAGAATCAGCATCTCATCGGCCAGTTCAAAACATTCCTCTACGTTGTGGGTAACCAGCACCATGGGAATGCCGAAGTCGGCACGCACCTGCCGCAGAATCTCGTAGAGTTCCACCCGCAGCGGCGCGTCCAGCCCCGCCGCCGGCTCGTCTAACAGAAGAATTTTCGGGCCGCCGATCAGCGCCCGCGCGATGGAGCAGCGCTGCTTCTGCCCACCCGAAAGCTCATGCGGTTTGCGCCCCGCCAGATCCGTCAGGCGGAACTTCTCCAGCATCTCCGCAATCTTCCGGTGCCGTTCCAGGCGCGGCCACATCTCCGCGGCGAAGGCGAGATTCTGGCGCAGCGTCATGTGCGGAAACAGAGCGTAGTTCTGAAACACGTAACCGCATCGCCTGCGCCGTGCAGGCACGTTGACTCCGGTTTGCCCGTCGAAGAGAATCTGATCGTCCAGCAGGATGCGGCCTTCATTCGGCCGCACAAAGCCCGCGATGCAGTCCAGCGTCAGGGTCTTGCCGCTGCCGCTCGGGCCGAACAGCGCGGTGATGCCGCCGCTTGTCGTCACTTCCACATCCAGCGAAAAGGCAATGGAATCCGGGCCCGCGGGAAACTGCCGCCGTAGACGGGCCTGAATCATCTGGCGCCCTGACGTGATGGAAGAAAGCCGGCGCCGAGGCGATTTGCCAGGGTCAGAATCACCAGCGTCACCGCGGAAATCACCAGCACCAGGATGCGGGCCGTCTGTCCATTTCCTGCTTCCACGGCGTCATAGATCGCTACTGCCACCGTCTGCGTGCGATGCGGAATGTTGCCGGCTATCATGATGGTCACGCCGAAATCACCCAGGGCACGCGCAAAGGCCAACGCCGTTGCCGCCAGAATCGACCGCCAGGCGAGCGGCAGACTGACCGCGAAGAACAGACGCCATTCCGATGCTCCCAGAGTGCGTGCAGCCCGCTCATAGGCGTGGTCCACACTCTCCAGCGCCGCGCGCGCCGACTTGATCAATAGC
The DNA here is from genome assembly GCA_040002435.1 of Bryobacteraceae bacterium. GTDB lineage: Bacteria > Acidobacteriota > Terriglobia > Bryobacterales > Bryobacteraceae > JANXXV01. The sequence continues at coordinate 19,759 of JBDUEM010000054.1, read as the reverse complement.
GGAGCCGAATGGAAAAGCGCCGCCACCACCGCGGCCTCCGACGTGAACACAAGCGGGGAACCGAACACGGTTTCGTGCAGACGGCCGAGCGCGCTGTCGCGTCCGAAAGCGACCAAAAGATAATATCCAAGCACAGTCGGCGGAAGCACCAGCGGCAGCGTTACGGCGGCGTCGAGAACTTCTTTGCCGCGAAAGTCGCGGTTCGCCAGTATGTACGCCAGAGCGAGGCCGATGCAGAAGGAAAGAAGCGTGGAGATCGCGGCAACACGGAGACTGAGCCACAACGGAAACCAGTCAATCTGCATGAATCTCCTAATTATAGGGGCATGCAAAAAAATAGCGCGAGAAGAAGGCTTGTCGCCTTCTCCCCGCGCTGTAGGTTTCGTACAGGGGGAGGAAATCGGAATTAGCTGTGGTTCTCAACCCGCAACTCGTTGGTTACGGAGAAAACACCAGATACGCCGTTAGCTCGAATATTGGCCATGTTCTTATCGCCCTCGTTGGCGACTACGCCGGTCAGCGTCACGTTCCCGTTCTTCACGATGATGTGTATGGACGGAACTGCGCCGAAAGCGTAACGTTGCAGAGGCGAAAAGCCGTATATCGAGCGATAGGTCGCAATGCGAATGCGATTGTCCATGGCTGAAAGCGGCAGCACTTCAATGTTATTGGTGACACCGGTCACGCCTTCCAGGTGCTTCACCACGTTCTCCGCGCTTGATTTCAGCGTCGGACGGGTTACCTCGCCCATCAGCGTGACGTGCCCGCCATTCACCTGGAATGAAAGGTCGTCAAAAATGTTGTAATACGGCAGCATGACTAGTTCATGCCGGACGGACTTCTCTAAGTTCGTCTGCGGGACTGCGATTTTGTCTCTCACCGAAGCCTGTACAAGCGCCGGTGATGCAAGAATCACACCAGCTAAAGTTAACGTCAAATTTCTAATTGTATTTTTCATTACCATCTCCTTGCACTACATGTGATGGTTTGCGGGGAAGGCCGGTTTCAGGCTTTACGGATCTTTACAACTCATTTACAACGGAACGGGAAGAACGCTCTACAAGTTCTGGGGAAATGAGATCCGGAGCGGAAGTAGCCCCCCTCTCTTTGATGCGCCGGGCCGTCACAAGGATGCGGGATTCTAAGGTCGCAGAGGCTTTGTTATAGGAGTCAACGGCGCGATCCAGGCTTACGCCGACTCTACTGAAATGCTCAAGAAATATGCGCAGACGCTCATGAATCTCGCTTCCCAGCGCGCTGATTTCTTTTGCATTTTCCGCAACCTGTTCCTGCCGCCATCCGTATGCGACAGCTTTCAGCAGCGCGATCAATGTGGTCGGCGTCGCCAGAATTACGCGTTGATTCACGCCATGTTCAATCAGCCCGCCGTCCTGTTCCAGGGCCGCGCTAAAGAATGCTTCGCCCGGGAGAAAGGCAATGACGAATTCCGGAGCATTTTCAAATTGCGCCCAGTATTCCTTCCGCGCCAGTCGCCCGATATGCGTGCGGATCTGCGAGGCGTGCTGCGCCAGTTTGCTCGTCCTCGTGGATTCATCCGCCGCCTCGGTGGCGTCGAGATAGGCCGAGAGCGACACCTTGGAATCCACTACAATGCGCCGGTCGTTCGGTAGATGAATCACCATGTCGGGCCGCAGCCGGCCGTCTTCCGTGTCTACGGACTGCTGCTCTTGAAAGTCGCAATACTCAATCATGCCGGCCATCTCGACAACGCGCCGCAATTGCATTTCGCCCCAACGCCCGCGGGTTGCCGGAGCTCGAAGCGCCCGCACCAGATTGGCCGTCTCCGCGTGCAGCTGCGATTGCGAAATTGCCAGGGACTTCACCTGATCCGTCAGCAGTGTGTAAGCCGATACCCGGGATACTTCGATTTGCTGAATCCTTGCGCTGGCGATTGCCAGCGATTCTTTCAAGGGCTTCAAAGTCAAGTCCGCGAGCCCGAGAAATGCCTCATTGTTAGACCGCAGCGCATCCGAGGAAAGCGACTTGAAGGCGTCGGACAATTTCTGCTGTGCTTCGTTCAGCAGCGCCAGCTTCTCCGCCGCCGCTGCATTGGACGCCTTGAGACGCTCCTTGAGAACCGCGTTGCGAACGGCGAGCAGCACTGAGGTTGCGGCGAAGACGATGGCCAGGGTTGTTGCGGCTAAAAACGCATCCACAGTTACAATACCGCGGCCTTCAGCAGGATCTCCTTCAACAATCCGCCGATCTCCATAAACTCATCCAAATCCGTCGGCTTCGTAATGAACCGCTGCACACCCAGGCTCCCCGCGGTTGCCTGCTCACGTGGCGTCGCCGATGAGGTCATAATGACCACCGGTACAAATTCGAGCTCCTTACTCCGGCGCATGGCGCCCAACACAGTGACGCCGCCGCCCTTTGGAACATTCAGGTCGAGCACCGCCAGATCCGGTATCGGGCTTGCGGCATAGACTCCTTCGCGGCGCGCGAACGCCAGTCCTTCAGCGCCATTTTCAATCACCGTCAATTCAAACTGCATTCCAGCGGCATCCAATGCCTTCCGCAAAAGATAGACATCCGCTGGGTTGTCCTCCAAGAGTACGATGCGGAATGTCGGCTCATCCGGTCCCTTGCTCATTTTCCCTCCTTCCCAACCGGCAGAGTGAAATAGAACGTCGCTCCATTGCCTTCCTGCGATTCGATCCAGATGCGGCCGCCGTATCGGTCCACCACGCGCTGGCAAATGGCAAGACCAATTCCGGTGCCCGGAATCTCCTTCCCGTGAAGCCGCTTAAAAACGCCAAAAATTGTTTGGAAATACTCCGTTGCCACGCCTATCCCGTTATCCTTCACCGCGAAGAGCCACTCGTCATTGCGCTTTTCCGCTGAGATGTCGATGCGCGGAGGAACCTCTCCGCGGTACTTAATCCCATTGGCTATCAGGTTTTGAAAGAGCTGGATAAAACGGGCATAGTGACCGTCTACTGCAGGCAGCGCGCCGCAGGTAACCACTGTCCCGGTCTCCTCTATCGCGTTTTTCAGATTCTGCTTTACGTCGGCAATGATCAGATTAAGGTCGACAGACCGGTTCCCGTCGCCATTCAACGATCCGGCTTCGGTGTAACTGAGCAGGCCCGCCAGCAGGTCCCGCATCTGCTGTGTGCCTTTGGTAATGACGTCCACGCAGACGGCTGCCTCGCCGCCCAACCGGTCCAGATAGCCTCTCACCAGAAGCTGCGAATAGGTGGTAATCATGCGCAATGGCTCCTGCAGGTCGTGGCTGGCCGCGAAGGCGAATTGTCTCAGATCCTCGTTCGCCCACCTCAGTTGCTCGTTCAGCCTATCCGCCGCTTCCGTCATTTCGTGCTGCCGCACGGAACCGATCATCAGTGCCTCATTCACCGCTCGCGTCCGCTGGTGAAAAGCCGTTGTCTCGGTCACCTGAATCATGACCCCGATGATCAGGTTATCCGCCGCCCGTATCGGCCATGTAGCGCACGCCCAACAGGAAGTCTGCGAAGTAGAGGTCTCGGACTCGGTGTGGTTTTCGGGAAATCCGGTCCCGTAAACCCGGTCCAGAAGGGCCAGAAACCCTTCCCCTCCCGGCACCGCGCCGGAGAAAGCAAGTCCCAGCAGTCCCTCCTCGGTCTTCCCGGTGAGAACGCAAAAGGCGGGGTTGACATAGCGCACAATGTGGTCAGCGCCTTCCAGCGCCGCCATCGCCACGAGCGAGGCTTCGGCCACAGGCCGGCACAATGCCGCCAGGTCGACAGTTTTACTCGCCTTCATGTCGCTTCTCTCCCCAACTACGGCGGAGCGGCCCAACGGCCAGTTCCGCCTTAGTTACCCTACCCGCATGGGAATTCCTGTGATCAGGTGTTCAAAGCCTGCCAGTCGTTCCCCCACAACCAATCCCTGCGAAGTGATATCGTATTCCCTGATTTCCTTACTGTGATTGCCGCCGCGCATCTTGACAACCATCATTATCTTGCGCAGCTCACCGCCGATCTCCACATAACGAAGCCGCAGAATATCGTCCGTGAGAAACGAAATGGAATAAGTGCTAAAAAGTAACTGCGTGAAGGACTCCTCCATCTCCACCGTGCTCAAAATCGTGATGCCAATTCCCGTCAGGGCAAAAATCATGCGGTAGAGCGATTCGCGGAAGTCTGCCCGGAATCCAGGAGACAACGCCATCTCAAAGCCCGCCAGCGAATCGATCACCAGGCGCTTGGCGCCCGTTTCTCTGACCGCATCGAGGATCTCCTGCATGGTTTCGTCCACGGAAAGGTCAAGGGGACGAAGATAAATCACCTTCAGCATTCCATTCCCCATGGCGCCGCTCAGGTCGAGGCCAAACGTGCTTGCGCGCGCGGCGTATTCTTCCGGACGTTCTTCGAACACGGCTACAATCCCGGGCTGGCCCTCTCGTATTCCTGCCGCTATGAATTGTGTTGCCAGAAGTGATTTCCCGGTTCCGGAAGAACCGGCAACCAGGAGGCTGTCCCCTTCCGGAATACCTCCGCCCAGCATCTCATCCAGCTCCGGAATGCCGATCGAAAGCCGGTTGCCGGTACGTGCCTTTCGGTTCCTGACCGCAGACAGTCCAAGGGTGCGCGAAAAGGCCTGCAAGCCCCGGTCCGTAATGCGAAACGTGTGCATACCCGGCACTGACGTCTGCCCGCGCATTTTCAGGATCTGCAGTTTGCGCACTACCGAATTGCGCTCCACAACCTGGTACAGCCAAAAGAGGCCATCCGAGACAGTGAACACCGGATTGTCCCGAAGTTCCGACTCCGCGTACTCGCCGATCAGAAACGTGGTGGCCTCCCAACTGGTGAGCAGCAGACCCAGGCTTTGGACGAAAACCTGTGCTTCCATTTCGTTCTCCCGCACTCTGCGCAAGACAGTGCGGAACGAATCTACCACCACGATACTGGGGTTGGAACTCTCCACTTCCCGGGAGATTTCCTCCAGTATTCCCTCGAGTCCCCGTTGCACCAGAACGTCGCTCAGATTGATGAAGCGGACGGCGCTGTTCAATTTGGAAAGATCGAAGAACGCGTACTGCTGCTGATAGCGCAACATTTTCAGTGCCGGTTCCCCGAGGACGGTGAAATACAGCGCCGGACGCTCCGGAGTGGCATTGGCGAATACGAATTGGTGCGCCAGCGTGGTTTTGCCGCATCCTGGCGCGCCTGCGATGATGTTGAACGAAAAATCTGGCAGACCTCCGCCCAGAATCTCATCCAGACCCGGAACCCCGGTCGGAAGCTTGTTGATCTTCACTTTAACTTGCGGGATCATGCTGGTCCTTTTTTAATGGCTCCGTATCAGCTACCGGAAATCCCGGCCAAATCTCTAGCACCAAACTGAGCGTCAAGCTTTCCCCAATAAACGCCACCAGAAGTCCAAGTAGTTCGGTGATCACCGCGACGTCCGCCCCGCTACTGACGCCGCCAACACTTTCCAACGAGCCTTTCGCGTTAACCTGTACTTCACTCAAACGGAGATCGTACCCCTTTGCCAGGGACAGCGAGCGAGCCAGCAGAGAACGCACCCCGCTGGCGCCCGCGAGCGTGGTCAGTGGACGGCTCAGTTTCTCCACAACCCGAAATTCGGCGAGCATCTCCGTCCCGGAAAAGCCGTTCGAAGTCGCGTCGAAATCGGCTAGACGTTGAGCGAGTTTTTGTAATTTCAGATTCGGCGCAGTTCGGCTCATTGATACCGCGAAGCATTCCTAGTATAGGTGGAATGCATTACACACAATAGGATGGGGGTATTTTCCGGAATAATATCTGGATGTAAAAAAGGCGACCCAGCCCTCCAAGCCGGATCGCCAACCCTCCCAGACTTCTTAAGCAGTTACTAGCTGCAACCGCTGGTGCCGCCGCAGTTGGCGCACTTGTAGCAGGATCCGTTCCTCGTCATCATAGAGCCGCACTCGGCGCAAAACGGAGCATCGGAAACTGCATTGTTGAATTGAAGCGTCTGCTGCAGATCGGGTTCGGTGGGCCGCAGGGCGGGTGTTTCGCCTGCCTCGCCAATCGCATATTCCGGACCAAGGAACTTCGCCCCCAGCCAGCGGAAAATGTAATCCATGATCGATTTCGCATAGGGCACCTGCGGGTTACCCGTCCAGCCGCTCGGTTCAAAGCGTACGTGGCTGAACTTGTCGACGAAGAACTTCAGCGGCACCCCATATTGCAGCGCATAACTGATCGCGGTGGCGAAGCTGTCCATCAGCCCGGAAATGGTGGAGCCTTCCTTGGCCATGGAAATGAATACCTCGCCAGGTGTTCCATCTTCGTACATACCCACGGTGATGTATCCCTCGTGGCCGCCAATGGAGAACTTGTGCGTCACGGACTGGCGCTCATCGGGAAGCTTGTGCCGCACCGGACGATTCACAATCTTCTCGATGATCACCGGCTGCTGTGCGGCGGCCGTAGCCTTCTTTTCGCCCTTGCCGGTGCTGGAACTCAACGGCTGCGAGCGCTTCGAATTGTCGCGATAGATCGCCACGGCCTTAATCCCCAGGCGCCAGCTTTCGATGTAGGCATCCATGATGTCTTCCACCGAACACTCTTCCGGCATGTTAATGGTCTTGGAGATGGCGCCGGAGATGAAAGGCTGCACCGCGGCCATCATCTTCACGTGGCCCATGTGCTGGATGGAGCGAGTGCCGTTCTGTGGACGGAAGCTGCAATCGAAAACAGACAAGTGCTCGTCCTTCAGCCCCGGCGCGCCTTCAATCGTTCCCGTGGAATCAATGTGGCTGACAATCTGTTCCGCCTGTTCCGGTGAGTACCCCAACTTGATCAACGACTGCGGAACCGTTTGATTCACAATCTTGATCACTCCGCCGCCCACCAGCTTCTTGTATTTCACCAGTGCCAGATCCGGCTCAATGCCCGTTGTGTCGCAATCCATCATGAAGCCGATGGTGCCGGTGGGGGCGATCACGGTTGTCTGCGCATTGCGGAAGCCGCTCACCTTCCCCTTCTTATACGCGTCGCCCCAGGTCTTGTGCGCCGCCTCCATCATCGCCGGAGGAACATGGCTGGCGTTAATGTTGTGAACTGCCTCGCCGTGCATTCTTACGACATCGAGGAAGGAGCGGTCATTTTTCTCATAACCAGGAAACGGTCCCGTGCCCTCCGCGATCCGGGCGCTGGTAAGGTACGACTGCCCGCACATCACCGCCGTCAGTGCGCCCGAGAAATCCCGGCCCCGGTCGCTGTCATAGGCAAGGCCCATCGACATCAGAAGCGCGCCCAGGTTGGCGAAACCCAGCCCAAGGGGGCGGTAATCGTGCGAATTCCTGCCGATCATCTCCGTCGGATAGCTCGCGTTGTCGACAATGATCTCTTGCGCCACAATCATCGTGTCCACTGCGTGACGGAAGCCGACGACGTCAAACTGCCCATCCGCCCCGACGAACTTCATCAGGTTCAACGAAGAAAGGTTGCACGCCGAATCATCCAGGAACATGTATTCCGAGCATGGGTTCGACGCATTGATGCGATCCGTCGCTTTACACGTGTGCCAGCGATTGACAGTTGTATCGAACTGCATGCCAGGATCGCCGCACTGATGCGTGGCCTCCGCAATCTGGCGCAGCAGGTCGCGCGCCTTGAAGCGCTTCACCGGCTGCCCGGTAATCTTCGATTTGCTCCAGAAATCCGAGTCCTCTACCACCGAATGCATGAACTCGTCGGTGGCGCGAACGGAGTTGTTGGCGTTCTGAAAAAAGATGGACCCATAGGCCTCGCCGTCCAGGCTGGCGTCGTAACCGGCGTCGATCAGCGTATGCGCCTTCTTCTCTTCCTTTGCTTTGCACCACACGAAACGTTCGATATCCGGGTGATCCACATTGAGGATCACCATCTTCGCCGCGCGCCGGGTCTTGCCGCCGGACTTGATCACTCCGGCGAAGGCGTCGAAACCTTTCATGAAGCTGAGCGGTCCGGAGGCCTTGCCGCCGCCGGAAAGAATCCCGTCTTCCTCGCGCAGCGGTGACAGATTCGTGCCCGTGCCAGACCCCCACTTGAACAGCATCCCTTCTGTCTTGGCCAGGTCAAGAATGGATTCCAGCGAGTCCTTCACGGAAACGATGAAGCAGGCCGAGCACTGCGGCCGGACGTCCGTGCGCGAGAGCTGCTTGATATCTCCGCTTGGCTCATCGTAATACCAGCCGTAGCCGCGAGCTTCTTCCACGCCCACGTTGAACCAAACGGGCGAATTGAAGCAGGCCTTTTGCGTCAGCATCAGGTGCGCCAGTTCGTTGCGGAAATTCTCGCCGTCCTCCGCCGATTTAAAGTAGCGGTCCGCAATTCCCCAACCCGCGATGGTGTCCACAACGCGATGCACCAGTTGCGCCACACTGCGCTCCCGGTCCGGCGCGCCAAGTTTCCCATGGAAATACTTGCTGGCCACAATGTTAGTGGCTGTCTGCGACCAGTCAACAGGTACCTCCACATCACGCTGTTCGAAGATAACAGAGCCTTTATCGTTTCCTATAGTGGCGTTGCGGAGCTCCCAGGCGATTTCATCGTAGGGCGTCTTGCCGGACTCCAGTTTGGCGGTGAAGTGGCGGGGAAATGCAATTCCTGTACGTTGTGCTACCGAAAGAGAGCGTTTTAATTCGTGTCTGGTGCTGAGATCTACTGTTAATTGACCCATGGGGAAGGATAGCCTCGAAGTTCTAGTACAACAGGAGTAATGATGCCCCAACATCTAGTGCGGCGTCAAGAAATATATCCATATACGGTGCCGCAAGTTACGGCTGCGTGAATTTGCAGCGGAATGGCTAAACTGGAGTGATGGCCACGGATCCAGAAGGTGAGTCCGGGGATTTTCATGTGGACCGCACTCAGTTTCGGTCCTGCGGCTGACGGAGCCCGACGATGCGGTAAAGTACTGGTTATCACGCCCAGTTGAGGAGCGGTTGCAAGCGCTCGAATTGTTGCGACGGACCTTCTATGGCTATACCCGCGCTAGCAAGGGACTTCAAAGAGTTCTTGAAATCTCCCGGTTAACTGCCGGATAGACGGCATGTGTGTTCGCCCGTGCTGAGGTTCTGATATGTTGAAGCTATTGCAGTGGCGTGACCGCATAGCTTTAGACCCGCGAATCCTGGTCGGAAAACCCGTAGTAAGAGGGACACGGATCTCTGTCGAACTTATAGTGGATCTCCTGGCTGCGGGCTGGAATAACGAACAGGTTCTCGACAGCTATCCGACGCTGGAGGCTGAAGATATTCGAGCCTGCCTGGCATACGCAAGCGAACTCTTGCACTCGGAGAAAGTCTTCCCTCTCGAAATTGCATGAGGCTTCTGGCCGACGAGAATTTCCCTCGCCCGGCGGTTCAAGCGCCTCGCGACGCAGGCTTTGATCTTCTCTGGATTGCGGATACGGACGCTGGCGCTCCTGATCATCAAGTGCTCGCACTCTGCGTCCCGACGAATCGCACCCTGCTCACCTTCGATAAAGACTTCGGGTAACTCGCCTACAGGACGGGACTACCGGCTCAGTGCGGCATTATTCTCTTCCGGGTTACTCCCCAAACACCTGATGAAGTGGCTGGACTGGCGCTCTTGGCTATACGATCCCAATCGTCTTTTGCGGGCCACTTCAGTGTCGTGACCCGCCGAAGAGTCCGCCTGCGCCGGCTCCCGGGTCTCATTCCAGGTGCGCCCGGCTAGCCGATCTCAATCTCCACCGGCGCCAGTTTCCGCCCGCCTAACTGCATTAGCAGCCGCTGCACGCCCGCTGCGTGCTTCGCCGGCAAGTGAAAATTGATCTCATACCTAGGTGGCAAAGGATCCGCACAAAACACATCTATATTCCGAACGGGCTCCCCGCCAATCCACGCCTGGAAACTCTCCGGAGACTCCATCTCCTCAATCGTCACCTTGATCACCCCGCTGACAATCCGGTTCCCCGACATCATATTAATGCCATCGGTAACGGAAAGCACATGCGGCACCTGCGGCCCGGGAGGAATCACCCGTACGGTGGCCGCAGGACAAATCGCGATGCCTTCGGACCCAATCGTGATGGGCAGCAGACCGGTTTCCACCAGCGGCGGCATCATCACATTCAATTGCTGCAAGCCATCCGCCTCAACCCGCCCGATGTAGCACGGAAACGCGGACAGCCCACCAATCGTCACGTCAAGATGATTCAAATCGCACGCTGGCGGGATGTGCTCAATCCAAAGAGTGATGGACGCAAACCTGCCGCGCGTTGGCGAAACCGGCTCTGAGCTGTGTGCGTTGGTAATGCGCCGGATGCGAGCCGAATGCGTCAGCGGCGCCGCCGGTCGCCCCTTGATCATGGTGGTCCACATGTATTGCGTCGAGATGCCTTCCAGCGCCAGCAGCTGGAAATCGTTCTCGCGGGCGAACGCGGCCACCTGCGCCGCGCTAATGCGCACACCGCTCCAGGTATCGTAGCGCGCAGCCGATTCCGGAAGACCATTGATCTGCACCCGCAGCAGACCGCCTGGCTTCAACACCCGCCTCGCCTCTCGCAGATAATTCATCACCACATCCAGGCTGGGGATGTGTTGAAACACGGCGTAGGAATAAACGAAATCGAATGATTCGTCGGCGAACGGCGCCAGGTCGGCGCCGCTGGTGTGGTGCGGATGCGCATGTGGAATATCCCGCAGATTCGCCTCAGCGCGGCGAATCATTTCATCGGAGACGTCAATGCCGTGAATCTCTCCGAAGTACTGACTCATGGGCCGCATCAGCCGCCCGGGGCCGCAGCCGATCTCCAGCGCACGCCGCGCCCGCGGATTGGCGCACGGCACCCGCTTCAATTCCCAGTTCAACCCGCGGATTACCTCTGTTGCCGTATCAAAGAATTCTTCCGTATCCTGGTTGCGGCGTCCAAAGGCGACGTAGAAGTTCGCATCCTCTACCGCGCGCGAATTCCAGTCCTGCTGCATCTGGGACGTAATCTTCGGATCGATCATTGGCCCTTGCACTTATTGCCGTTCACCTGATGGCTTTCCAGCTTTACGCCCGGCGCCGCGGTGATACAGTGTTTGTCCATATTGAATCCGGAGATGACGTTTCCCTCCACAATACTGTCGTGCGAAGGGGCCGGCCGTTCCGCGCCCCGTCCCAGATAGATGCCGGACTGCAAAATGTCAGGATCGTCTTTGAAAGAGAGGCAGCTGAACTTCAGCGTGTTTTCGTTGCAGTGCGCCAGGTTCAGCCGCGTCAGCAGATTCATCTTTACGGTATGCCCCGTTCCAATCAGGAAGATACCGCCAAATTTCGTGCCGTCAATCTGGTTCCCCATGATCTTGATGTTATTCGGCTGCATGTCGGGGTTCGTGTTGTTCATCACAATCGCATAGTGCCCGTACGGATAATCCTCCGGCTTGCCGTTGTTGATGCAGACATTGCCCAGCACTTCGCCGTCGTGAAATCCATCCAGGTCGATGCACTTCCCGTTGATCTCTTCAAAATGGTTGCCGGCGTAACGCGCGTTCTCCACGTTCCCCGCCGTGTCGATCCCCACAGGCGTCCCTCCGCCCTCCATATCCACCTTGTCAATTGGAAAGCCGATTCGCTTGCCGCTGTTTCCTTCCACGTTGATGCGCGTCGCATGACCGATCTGAATAGCGTCGCGCCCTATGTCCTCGAACGTATTGTTGTTGATCCGTCCGTCATGGTTGCGCTTTGACTTGTACAGCGAATGAGTCCAGATGCCGTTGCCAAGAATATTCTTCAGCGTGCATTTCCGGATATCGAAGTGTTCCGTCTGCTCTTCCAGAAGAATGCCGCCAGTGGTGTTGTTGCGGCCCTTCTGGTTTAACGATCCACTGTTTTCGACCAGCGTTTCCTCAATCAAAACATCGGTCGAGTGGCTCACCAGTACCGCGAATCCTGCAATGTTCTGAAACTTCACCTGACGAATAACAAGGCCGTCGGCATTCTCCATCAGGATTCCGTTATTGACGGTGAATCTGGAAAAAGGCTGGTCATGTTCCGGCAGCCCGGCCGGCTTGGCCAACTCACTGCGATTGCCGTCAAAGGTGATCCCGGTTATCTTGATATTCCGGCAACCGCTGCAACTGAGGATGGCTCTGCCGCGAAAATCACTCCCCGCCCGCAGCACCGTGTCCGCTCCGCGAATCTCCAGATCGTGGGCCCCGGCGGGCAGTTTCACCTCGGCTGCTATCTCGATTGTCCCTTTCGGAAGTTCCACCACGCCAGTGGACTGGTTCACCAGGCTCAACAATAGAAATACAAAGGGCACTCCCGCTATTCTATCTACGATGACCATTGAGTTTCGCGAAGAAACGGCTGGGCAGCTGGACGGGCTCACTGCGGTGGCGCCCGGCGGCGCTGTAATAGGCCTGATCGGGGAAAGCGGCGCCGGTTGCAGTGACCTTCTCGCTCTCGCCGCGCACAAGGGAAGCCCTCTGGTGCTCACCGGCGACGACATTGCGCGGCTCGATCCCATCCAGCGCGCTCAGCTTGCCGGGCAACTGGCCGAGCTGCGACGTGCCGGCGAAGTAGCATTCCTTGCATCTCACGAAGAAGAAGCCCTGCGGGTGTTTAGTGACGAAGTTTGGTGGTTGCATGAGGGGCGCATCGCGGCCAAAGGCGATCCCGGCGAAGTGCTCGGCAAGTACCGCCGCCACATCGCCAAACGGCTCCGTTCACTGGGGTCACCCGGACAACTCCCCTTAACTCCCTCGATGCGCCGCGGCGACGGCCGTGCGCACATCCTAAGTCTGCAGACACTCGGTTCGGCAGGCGAGCCTGTCATGGTTTGGACCAGTGGAGAAATGGTGGCCGTCCGCACCACCGTGCGGTTCGAGCAGCCCGTGGAGGATCCCGTCATCGGCATCATGATCCGCACGCGCATCGGCATGGAAGTGTACGGCACCAATACGGAGTTGGAAAACCTGAAAATCGGCCCCTGCGAAGCCGGAGCGGCTTACGAAGTGACGTTCGCCTTTCGCTGCGAGCTGTGCCCGCAGGAATACAGCCTCACGGTTGCTTCCCACGATCCCGACGGAGTCTGGCACGACTGGTTGGAAGACGCGATTGCCTTTTCAGTACAGGATTCCCGCTACACCGCCGGCGTGGCCAACCTGCGCGCCACCGCTACTTACTGTCGAGTATGAATGTGGGCGCAAGCCCGGCCACGGTGGAGAACTTGGAAGCTTCCACCGCGTGCAGCCAGGTGGAGCAGCCGTTGACGCGCCCAAGGAAGGAGTGAGGATGTACATCCACCTGCATTTCCTGCATCTCTACGTTCCCGTAGCGGTGCATCGGAAATAAGGCCGTCGCCGGTTCCACCACTTCCTGCACCACGTAGGAACTGCGCGTGGCGATTTTCAGAGCCCGCTCCCAGGCCATATCGTCCAGCTCGGCGCCGCGGAAAGAGTCGCGATCCCCGGAATCGTCGTTCGGCTTCAGCACCAGATTCTGCCGGTTCGAAAGGATGAAGTCCAGCAGGTCTACGGTCTTGTCCTTGTATGCTGTTTTGTTGGCGCTAACCACACGCGTCCAGGGAATGAAATCGCGAATCGCCTTTCGTTCCACCGCAGGGAAACCGGCGGTAATCGTCTCATCGGTTAACAGGTCAAAGATGGCCTTTTTCTGCGCCAGTTCAGACCGGAAGCTGTTCACTACGCAAACCGCCCCTTCGCGATAGGCGCGGACCAGGGGATGCGTGAGATCGAAGCGCACCAGAAACTCAGAGACTTTCACGCGTCGGTAAATCAGGTCGATCGGGAAATCACCCTTCCGCAGCACCCCGTTCCGATATTCCAGTTGATCCGGTGAGACCACCTCCGTAGGATGGTTCTCGCGGCGGAACAACTCCGTGAGTAGCTGATACTCGCTGGACTCGGAGGACTGGAAAGGCTGCCGGAACTCTAGAATCGCGATATTCGGGGACTTCTTTCCGCCGTACTCCTTGTAGGCCTTCAGCAGCGACTGAAGTAACGGCTTGGTCCCGCCCACCTTGGTCAGCTTGTACTTCTTGCGGAATTCCTTTACCGGCTCGCACTCATAGAACAGATTGTTCAGCGCTTCGCCATAGACCACGCCTGCCGGAGTGTCCGCGGTGTATCCGACAAAATGCAGCGAGCCGTTGTTCAAATGCGTATCGAGCAGAGACGTCACGGCCATGTACGGATAGCCCGGATTCACACTGGCCAGCATCTTCTCGGCCGGAAGCATCTCCATTCGGGACATGAAGGAGGGTGTGGAGAGGGCAATCTTTTCCACCCGGTCGATGGCGGAGTAAAGTGCTTCGGCAGCCTTCACCAGGTTCGCGTACTGCCGCTGCGATACAAAATGCGGACGCAAAACAGGAGAGATCAGCCTGCCGGCCATGGTAAGCCGCTGCGCATTCATTTTCTCTTCCAGCGCGACAGCCCAGGACAAATCCCTGTGCGCTTCACTTTCCAGTAGCTTGTGATACCGGGCAATCGCCTCGTTCAACTGCGTCATGCGTTTAGCGTTTCACTCTCTCAAACACAAGTATCTCATAAACTATTGAAAATGGGAATCAATTGAAGTACTACGTAGGCGGGTAATAGGTTTAGAATCAGTAGATTAGATGCCATTCTGGAACCCGGGGGATACACTCCAGAAATGCGTCCCGGCAATAACCTTGGAACTTAATCCCCGCGCGGCGGTCTATAATGGATAGGAGGACGACTACATGCGTTTAAAGTTTTTGTCTCTAGGATTTGCGGCGATTTCGACACTGTTAGTCTCGGGATGCAGCCGCCAGAATGAACCGGTAGCCGCCCAAGCCTACACTGTCCCCGTCGAACCAGCCGCCCAAGCCGGTGATCCCGGGGCCTATGATCGGGTCCAGGACCATAGAAACTTTTCGCTTGCCCGGCGGCCTGTCGTAGTTCGGGACCTCGAAAGCGAGCGTCTGCCACCCGCCCAAGCGCCTCAGCAGTACAGCGAACGTGAGCCACAACGGGTTGTCACCAGTTCTGGTCCGCGAACCGTCGTCACACAGCGTTCTAAGAAAAAATCAGCGGCCATTGTTCTTGGCAGCGCCGGAGTAGGTGCGGCCATCGGCGCACTCGCGGGCGGCGGAAAAGGTGCCGGAATCGGTGCGTTGGTTGGCGGCGGCGGTGGATTCGTATACGACCGCGCCACGCACAAAAAACGCCAAGTAGAATATTAGGGTGGATCTTCCCCTCGAAACGACAGTCGCTGACGTCAAAGCTCGGCTCGCCGGCGGCGAATCTCTGCAGTTGATCGATGTCCGTGAACCGTTCGAACACCAGATCGCCTCCATCGCCGGCAGTGAACTGATTCCTATGAATACTGTCCCGGTGTCTCTCCAGCAGATTGAAAAGAAATCGGATGATGGCACACTGATAGTCTTCTGCCACCACGGAATGCGAAGTCTCTCCGTGGTCAACTGGCTCCGGCAGCAGGGTGTATCAAACTGCCAGAGCATGTCGGGCGGAATCGATCGATGGAGTACCCAGATCGATCCGTCAGTTCCCCGCTACTGACTCACCTGCTCAATACGGGCACTGTTTAGTCTGCAGTTTTTACACCCGCTGGCTTCGCTCTACCGGCGGATTCTTACGGGTTTCGGCGGCTTGATGCCCATCTTTGCGAAGCTTTGATTCGTTACGAGTGTCGGCCAATCATGTCCGGCGCGGCGCGGACAACGTTTCTGGCGATTCGCTTAAACATGTAGCGCAGATCACATATCTTGCAGCCTCGCCCTCTATGAGTCGACTTCCGTGACTCCCAGATCGGCAACCGTAGCGAAGCAGTCCGGCGTGCCGGTGGTCGTGGGCGAGCAGGGGAAGCGAACCTGGCGGGCATGTGGATTCTCATTGCGGAGTTGCTTGAGTTACGGGGCGAACGGCTGAAGGCCGGTCGTCGCCGACGCCAACTTTCCTCTCGGCGCGCGAATGGGATAATTACGAGGGCTCCGGCCCCCGTTGCCAAAAACGAAATCGAGCAGGGAGCCGACAAACATGACCGATGACAAGAAAGCGAAGAGACAGCCGGCGACTTGCAGAATGCCTCCGCCAACGGAACTCCCGAAGGACCTTTCCGACGCCGACATCCAGGGCATGGTGGAGGGTCTATTCATTCAAGAGGATGGTGACTTCAGTCTGGACCGGCTAAAGCTCGTCGGGCGTCGGGCCATTCCATTCCTAATCGGAGGATTGCAGGACCAGCGTACGGCAACAACGATCTTTCACGAAATTAATCACTTAAAGTCGCCATTTGAGCGAATCTGCCTCCTTCTGGAAATCCTGGACGGTCCGCCCGAAGCGGCCGTCGCTCTCGCGAAGTACCTGGATAACCCAACTAAGAGATTCCGGGAGGTGGGTGCTTTGGGCGTCGGCAATATCGCGGCCGCGGACTGCATCGGTCCCGTCACCAAGGCACTGGCGGACAAGGATGGAAGCGTCCGAGGATACACAATGATTGGCGTGTATAGAGCCCTCAAAGAGAATCGTGGCGAGCGAGTTTTCTTCGACGGAATTTTTTCCGCAATAGCGGGCGGCCTAAACCATAAGAACGGAGACGCGCCGAAAATCCTCGTTAGTATCGACAGGGAGCGAGCGATTCCGATACTGATCGCGTCTGAGAACCTATCCATTGCCAATCCCCAACTCCAACATATTCTCGCAGCCCTGAATCTGGCTCGGTACCCGATCCCACTTATGCGGCTTTTGCCGCTCATGCACCAGCTTGAGTCAACGGCGGATCGATACCCCGGCTGCTACCAATACGCCCAAGCGCTGATCTCGTATGCACACAATCCGGATGCCGAAACAAAATCGAAACTTCGATTAAATCTCGCATCGTCCGTCGACATCGTTAAGGAATGTGCCGCCTGGGCATGAAAAATACTGAAGGAATCGGAAAAGGCGTCAAAAGTTGACAACGCTGGCACTGAAAAGAAGTCTTCGAAACTATCGAAGGCGGAGAAACGCTACGAAGCGGTACACATGTATGATGCGGAGGTTGTGAATGGAGGGCACTCTCAGTACTTCGGCAACTCCTCCGGCGGTGATTACCGGCAGGCGATCGAAGGCTTGCGGGAAATTAACGCCCTGAAAAAATCAGCGATCCTCGAGGAAGCGGTGCAGGTCTTTGGCTCAAAAGGGCCTCCAAAGGATTGGGAGAAGCGGCGAAAACTCGTTTACAGCTTCTCGGAAGAGCAGCAGAATTTTCTTGACGGTTTAAATGATCGCTACTACGCCTCCGAGGAGAACGTTGCCATGCTGCTGGTCCTGTACGAGGTTGACCATAACCACGCCCCCCGAAGCATTCCTACGGTCGACGAATTGGCATAAGCCGGTTCAATCCACG
Source organism: Bryobacteraceae bacterium (assembly GCA_040002435.1). Classification (GTDB taxonomy): domain Bacteria; phylum Acidobacteriota; class Terriglobia; order Bryobacterales; family Bryobacteraceae; genus JANXXV01. The sequence goes on along the minus strand of JBDUEM010000054.1, from coordinate 2,423 downwards.
CGATGTACCTGCGGCCAACGCCAGCCCTCGAATCGCAAGGGACTCAATGGTCGGAAAAACTTACTGGCTGCCCCGAAGGTGGCGTGCCTCGGCTGGAAAGGAACTTATGGAATATCTGATAGGGGTTGTACTGGCAGCCGAAGTGTGCCAGTCCATTCGAATCTGCGTTTTCAAGGTGTCTTGATGAAGCCGGTCGGGGGGGCGACTTCCTGTTCATTTTCGCTCGACCAAGATAGAATACTGTATCGATCTCTAAGATTATATGCTATTACATATTTGTCTTATATGTTATGATAGATAATCTGTCCAGATCATATGCCTTTGCATATTACCGGCGAGCGCTTAAGAGGGCTTCCCTTCCAGATGCGTCAAGATCTCATCGCCGGGCGCAAAAGGCTGGGGTGGACCCAAGTTGAGCTGGGCCAAAAAGTAGGCTTGCCTCAACCACACATCTCCGGCATCGAGTCCGGCAAAGTGGTTCCGCGCTTCAACACGCTCCTCGACTTAGTACGCGTTCTTGAATACGATCTCTTGCTTGTTCCCCGAACACTCGTTCCCGCCGCCCTCGCGCTGATCCACCATCATAGTCAAGCCGCCGACGGAGAACGTCCGATGTATGCTGTAGATCCTTCAGAGAACAGCGATGAATCCTGAATTGGCGAAGCTGACCGCCCTCGGAGTCTATCTTCACGACCGTCCCATCGGCATCATCAACCGCCTGGCGGGCGACCGCCACCTGTTTTCATTCGAACAAGCCCACGTGGACGATCCGCACCGGCCAACCTTGAGCCTCTCCTTCAAGGGACAGGCAGGCGGGTTGGTGACCGCCGTCCGCGCGGTGAACCGCCGCCTTCCACCGTTCTTCTCCAATCTGCTGCCGGAAGGACATCTGCGCAATTATCTCGCGGAAAAGGCGGGCGTGAAGCCGGAGCGTGAGTTCTTTCTCCTGTCTATTCTCGGAGCCGACCTCGCCGGCGCGGTCTCGGTCAGGGCTCTCGATCGAAGCGGCGCCCTTGATGATCAACTGCAAGAAATTGTTAACAAGGGCGGCTCCCCTCGGCCGCAGACAGATATCCTGCGTTTCTCACTGGCGGGAGTGCAACTGAAATTCTCCGCGATAATGGAAACCTCCGGAGGTCTGACGATCCCGGCGCAAGGCATCGGCGGCTCGTGGATTATCAAACTGCCGTCCATCCTGTTCGCCGGGGTTCCGGAAAACGAATACGTCATGTTGGAGTTGGCGCGCGCCGTCGGCATTCCGGTTCCACAAATCCGGCTGGTGGACATTGCAAATATCGACGGACTGCCGCCCGATGCCTCGCGCGTGAGCGGGCAAGCCCTCGCCGTCCAACGATTCGACCGCGCGGCCGGAGGTAGCCGCATCCACATGGAGGATTTCGCGCAGGTGTTTGGTCTGTTTCCGGACGGAAAGTATGGATCGCGCAGCTACGCCAACATCGCCGCTGTGTTGTGGGCTGAGGCGGGGCCGGCCGATACCTACGAGTTCGTGCGACGCCTCGTGTTTTCCGTGCTCATCGGCAACGCGGACATGCATCTCAAGAACTGGTCCATCCTTTACCCGGATGGACTGACACCGGCACTTTCACCCGCATACGATTTCGTCTCTACACTGCCCTACATTCCCGGCGATAGTCTCGCGCTGACGTTCGGCGGGAGCCGCAGCCTGAACGAAATCACCTTGGATCAGGTGCGCCGTTTCGCCGACACAGCACGTCTCCCCGTAAACCCGGTTTGGCAGATCGTACGGGAAACCGTGGAACGGACCCGGGATGCATGGAAAGTTCTTCCGTCACGCGAACTGCTGCCAAACGAGACCCTGAGAATCATAGACGAACAGATCCAAAAGGTAGCTTGACGGCATCCACGTGGATAGCGGCGACCTCGAGCAACGCGATGAATCGCATTGGCCTGCTGCGCCCCCAACCGGGTACAACACGCCAACGCGGTGGAACCCTACGGCTTAGCCGCCGCTTCGGGTGCGGTCCTCGGATGCTCAGAACCCCGATGGCACGTAAAGCAAGTCACATGCTCTTTCCCATCGCTGAACTTCGAGTTAATATCCCGAGTCATCGCGATCATCATGCGGGCCGTTTCCTTCTCTTCCTTTGCATCGCTGGCGAAATCGCCTTCCACGTGACACCCGGTACACTGCACGCCTAACGCTACCCGGAACGCGCCCATCATCGGACGGATCTCTTCCGGCTTCAGTATCTTCAGGTTTTTCGGCGCCGGACGCCCTCCACCCTTCTGTGCGGGAGGTGGAGGTTCTTGCGCCAACAAAGGGAGAGCGATCAATACAGTGAGAAGTAGCCGCATTGGGCTATGATACCCCGTTTTTACCTTAGAAGTTGGCTTTCAAAAGCCTTACACCGTTCTCGAAAGTAATCTTGCGAAAAACATCT
>JBDUEM010000053.1:0-33273 GCA_040002435.1 Bryobacteraceae bacterium | reverse complement strand
GGCAGAAACCTGGTGGCCAAAGTGCCTGAGGGCGTGCCGTTTGAAGATGCGTGCTTCGCGACCCTCGGCAGCATCGCCATGAATGCCGTGCGGATTGCCAATATCGGGTTGGGCGAGACCGTGGCGGTCATCGGCCAGGGTCTGGTGGGGCAACTGACCAGCCAATTGGTGCAGGTGCAGGGCGGCGTTGTGGTCGCCATCGACCTGAAGGCGGACCGCATCCAGCTGGCGAAATTGTTGGGTGCCGAGCACGGCATGTTGGGCGATGGTTCGGTGCGGGAATCGGTGAATGCCCTGACCAATGGACGCGGCGTGGATTGCGTGATTGTGGCCGCGGCGGCAAAGTCGGCCGGGCCTTGCCAGCAGGCGCTGCAGATCTGCCGGGATCGCGGCCGGATTGTTGTGGTGGGCGCCGTGGAAATGAGCTTTCCCTGGGGCGAGATGTACATGAAGGAGATTCAGCTTTTCATGTCGCGCGCGTATGGTCCGGGGAGTTACGATCCGCTCTATGAGAAAAAGGGCATGGATTACCCCATTTCCTACGTGCGCTGGACCGAGAACCGCAATATGGAGGAATTCCTGCGGTTATTAGGCACCGGGCGTGTCAAAGTAAAGCCGCTGGTGACGCACTCCCTTGCCCTGGAACAGGCGACCGAGGCGTATGAGACGATTCTCAATCCAGCATCCGGCAGCCTGGCGGTTTTGCTCCGCTATCCGGCCGCGGCTGAGAAACCGGCGTCCTTTGCGCCCACGCGGAAAGTATCCATAGGGCCGGCGAAAGAAGGGAAGCAACTGCGCGTCGCGCTGGTGGGCGCTGGTAACCTGGCGCGATGGGAGCATCTACCGAATCTGCAGAAAATCGACGGCGTTGTGCTGCACGCGGTCTATTCGGCCAGCGGGGTGCGCGGGAAGAGTTACGGCGTCCGATTCGGCGCGGCTTATTGTTGTTCGGAGTATGACGAGGTCTTGAAGGACCCCGCCATTGACATCGTACTCATCGTCAGCCGGAACCAGGACCACGCGCCGCAGGCTCTCGCCGCGCTGCGCGCCGGCAAGCATGTGTTCGTGGAAAAGCCCATGGCGTTAACGGATGCCGAATGCGCAGACCTGCGGCGTGCCGTCGAGGAGAGTGGCAAACAATTGACGGTCGGCTTTAACCGCCGCTTCGCGCCCTACTACGCCGAGGTGAGGAAGCAGTTGAGCCGCCGCGGCAGTCCCGCAGTAGTCAACATGCGTGTGAATTCACCCGGCATTTCCGGGGCATATTGGATGGCGGATCCGGCAATCGGCGGCGCCATTCTTGGAGAGGCTTGTCACTTTGTGGACTTGGCTTATTGGATGTTGGGATCCGAACCACTTTCCGTTTCCGCCTATTCTCTCCCGACCGACAAGAAGGATCCGATCGGCGAGAATAACCTGGCCGCCTGCTTTCGCTTCGCCGATGGGTCTATTGCGAACCTTACCTATTGCACGGTGGGCAGCAAGACATCGGGCGGCGAGAGAGTGGAAGTCTTTGCACAGGGGGTCGGTGCGATGACAGAGGATTTCAAACACCTGACGATTGCGGGTGGGATGCGCCGCACCAGTTCCAAGTGGTTTGCCGATAAGGGCTACACCGAGCAGATGGCGGCGTTTATTGAAGCCATTCGTGCCGGGAGAGCACCGGATGTGACGGTGCTGGACGGCGCCCGCGCCACCATCGGCTGTTTGCGCATGATGGAATCGGCGCGAACGCTGGCGCCGTGTTCGATCCATCTGGACTAGCGAAATGAGGGTACTTCAACTCGGCCCTTACCCTCCGCCGCACGGAGGAGTCCAGACGAACCTGGTTGCCATCCGGAACTATCTCTTGCAGCACAAATCGACGGCGCCGGTGATCAACTTGACCCGGAATCGCCAGGACGACGGAGATGACGTCTATTACCCCGAGAACGCGCGGGAATTGCTGCAGCTATTGATTCGTTTGCAGTTCGACGTCGTTCACTTGCATATCGGCGGGAATCTGTCCAACCGGTTGCTGGGCCTGGGGCTGGTATGCGCGAATATACCGGGCGCGAAGGCGGTGCTGACGTTCCATTCGGGTGGCTACCCATCGTCTCCCGAGGGAAAACATCTTGGTCCGCGAAGTCTGGCCGGCTTTGTTTTCCGGCGATTTGACTACCTGATCGCGGTGAATCCGGAGATCGAGAAGTTCTTTGTGCAGTGTGGCGTCCTTCCCTCCAAGATCCGGCTGATCCTTCCGCACGCGCCCGCTGCGCCGCCGGAAGACACACCACTGCCCAAAGCAATACAGCAATTCTTCGACGATCATCGGCAGGTCTTATTGACCGTGGGGCTGCTGGAAACGGAATACGATCTGGAACTGCAGATCGACGTACTGGAGCAGTTTCCGGGAGTAGGTTTGCTGATTATCGGATCGGGCAGTCTGGAAGCGCAACTGCGCGAGATGATTGCCTCCAAGCCCTACGGCAGAAATATTCTGCTCGCGGGAGATGTGCCGCACGCGGCGACGCTTCGCGCCATTCAGCGCTGCAACATGCTACTCCGGACCACTCACTACGATGGAGATTCTATTTCCGTGCGCGAGGCGCTGCACCTGGGCACGCCTGTGATTGCCTCCAATAACGGGATGCGGCCGGGCGGCTGCGATCTGGTTCCCGCTTGTGACGAGGAAGCCCTGGAGAAAGCGATCGCAAAACGTCTGTCAGGGCAAAAGCCTCGCCGGCCGCAAATTGCCGGCGGCGATGAAAATGTGAAAGCGGTGGTAGATCTCTACAGCCGGCTACTCAAACAGGATCGCTGACCTGTCCGTCAGCTTTGAAGTTCAGTACGGATCGAAACGACACCGGAAATGCGCAGCGCTTATGGCATCGCAAGTACGGTGACGGGCCCCTTTGGCCAAGCGCGACGGATCGCCAACCTTCTTCCATCGCGATTTCGAAGGCTGGATCAATGCCCAAAACGGAAGATGACCCGATGCGGAATTGCCGCTGCGATAGTTGCTGCAGCGGCTGGCCCGGATGCCAGAACTGTTCCACGAGATGTTCGCCTGCCGGACCGTCGATGCGATCTTCAATCGTCAGCCGGTGATCTTCGAGCGTCAGCTTCCGGCTGTGAGTAATGCCGCGGTACCGGCAAACGCCCTCGAAAAGGCTGTGTGCCTCACAAACCGGCGGATCGTGCCAGCGGAACGGTCCGGCTGGAGTAGCCTGATCCATCCCATCGACCCGAACTGTATTGTGGGCCGCTGAACCGCGGAACCAGTCGCGCATTGCTGGTTCCGCGATGTAGGTGTACGTCCCGGGATCGATCAGAATCTCTTCGTCACCCAGAAACGCGACGATGCTCAACGTGTCCGAGTGGCTGTGGCCCCCGGAGCCTTCTCCGAAACCGCCGAAGTCGGCGATGATCTGCAGGTCGTCTTCGACCAGGACAGCCAGTCCCGCGTCCGGGAACAATCGGGAAGCGTGAGGCCAGGACGCGGTTCCCAATGTATCGCGCCCGAACTTACTACGATCGCCGTATGGATGGAAAAGACGTCCGCCATCGTCGTCGCCGAGGAAGGGCAACGAACGGCGCGGACCCATGACCGCCGCGAGGTATTCCGCCATGCGCGTCAGCTTCTGCTCCGGCAATTCGCCTCCAAGGGCCTGGTGAAGACGGAAAAAGTCCAGTGCGTAGACGTGATAGTAGCTTGATTGCTCGAAATGGCTTCCGTCGTCGCGCACCTGGCGCTCCATTGTTTCCCGGACTACCCGCCCGCCCAGGGCCCGCCAGTGACCCGCCTTCGGAAAGCCCGGAAACAGGACTCCCAGAGCATGCAAGGCAACGGCTTCCCCCAGCAGATGCGTATTCGGTGAAAAATAGACCGACAGATTGTGCTGCAGGTAGCAGCCATGCTGATAGATTCCATTGAGGAACTGTCTCCGGAACGGTTCCGGCATCGAGGGGCCGGCTAAGCTGTACACCCATGCCCATGACAGCACCCGAAACGCAACTTCCAGGGCACTGGTCCAGTTGATTCCCTGCAGGAAGGGATTGGCCGCGAACCAGCTCTGCAACTGCGCGACGATCTCATCAGTCTGGTGAGCCTCCGCCAGCACAACGAGGTGCTGATGGCGGTTCAATTCCCAGACAATCTTGTGATCTCCGGCGCGGTTGAAGTCGAGGTAAGGGATGCGGCGAAAGTACTTGAGTCCGGTGCTGATGCCGTGGACATAGTCGCGGCGCCAGTCAATTTCGGGGCCGGTTTCGATCTCCATGCCAAGTAGGGGAACGCGGTGTTGCATGAGCCTGTCGGCGATGGGCTGAGAATCGTGCTGCGGCAGCCGCGGAAGGTTCAGCGGGGGCGGTTGATCAACGGAGTCCGGAAGGCGCGGCGGCCTCGCGAACAGCGCCAGATTCGCCAGTTCCTGCCTGGCTCGGAACATCAATTCTTTACGGGTGCGCAAGCGGGGCATCTGGCTCTCTCATGGTAACCGGAAGACCCGGTTACACTTGAAGAATGTGCGGCATCGCAGGTTACTGGGAGCGCGAAGGGCAGGGATCGGTTGCCCGCGTGAAGTCCATGTGCGATCAGATCATCCATCGCGGCCCGGACGACGAGGGTTTTCATGTGGATGGCGGCTGCGCTATCGGAATGAGGCGGCTGAGTATTATCGATCTGGCCACCGGGCATCAGCCGATTGCAAACGAAGACGGCACAGTTTGGATTGTCTTCAATGGGGAGATTTACGATTACCAGGCGTTGCGCGAAGACCTGGTCCGAAAGGGACACTCCTTCAAGACGAAGAGCGACACGGAAACCATCGTCCATCTCTACGAGGAAGAAGGCGTGGAGGGCATCTCGCGCTTGCGCGGCATGTTCGCGTTCTGCATCTGGGATGCACGAAAGCAGCAGATGCTGCTGGTCCGCGACCGGTTTGGAAAGAAGCCGCTGTACTATTCGGCAGGCCCCAAAGGCTTGTATTTCGGCAGTGAACTGAAGTGTCTGCGGGCGGCCGGGGTGCCGCTGGAAATCGACAACGATGCGCTGCGGCTGTACTTTCAGTTCAACTATATTCCCGATCCGCTGAGCCCGTTTCGCGGAGTGCGAAAGCTGCCGCCTGGTTCGTGGCTGACTTTTGACCGGGATGGGACCATTCGCCAGGGGCGCTACTGGAAAATGCCGGTCCCCGCCGAAACGCCGGATCCGGCCCTCTCAGAGGAAGACGCCCGCCGTCAACTGCGCGAACTGTTCGATGAATCCGTCCGCATTCGCATGATTGCCGATGTGCCGCTAGGCGCATTTCTGAGCGGCGGTATCGATTCGAGCTCCGTGGTGGCGTCCATGGCGCTGCAATCGCCCGAGCCGGTGAAGACATTCTCTATCGGGTTCGAAGAAGCGGCATTCAACGAATTGCAGTACGCCTCGCTGGTGGCGAAGCGCTACAAGACGGAACATCACGAGATTGTGGTAAAGCCCGATTCCGTGGCACTGGTGACGCGCCTGGTGCGGCATTTCGATGAGCCCTTCGCGGATTCCTCAGCCATTCCGACCTTCATCGTTTCCGAGTTTGCGGCGCGGCATGTGAAGGTCGTACTCACCGGTGACGGCGGCGATGAACTGTTCAACGGTTACGAGAGCTTCTTCGCCATCGAGAAACTGCGCCGGTTCGATGCGATTCCCCAGCCTGTTCGGCAACTGGCTTCCATGGTGGCGGGAATGCTGCCCTACTCGGCGTACGGAAAGAATTACCTGCGGATGATCAGCCGCCCCAATCCGCTGGAACGCTATTTCGAATACAACTACGCGCCCTACTTTCTGCGGGAGCGGTTGCTGCGTCCGGAGTGGATGACGCCGTCGTCGTCGGAATTCCTGCACAGGACCTTCGCGGATTGCCTGCCGCCGGAGGGGGCTGATATCCTGTCGCAGGTGACTTTCTTTGAAGCAACGGCGAAGCTCACCGGGGACATGCTGGTGAAGGTAGACCGCATGTCGATGGCGAATTCGCTGGAGGTTCGCTGCCCGCTTCTGGATCACAAGCTGGCAGAGTTGGCAGCGCGCATTCCACATGCGTGGAAAATGAAAAATGGCCGCGGCAAAGATGTGCTCTTGCAGGCCATCGGCGACCGGCTTCCGCCGGAATTGCTGACGCGAAGCAAGATGGGGTTCGGGGTGCCGCTGGCGCTCTGGTTCCGGACGACGCTGCGGGATTTCCTATGGGATCACTTGACGAGCGCGCGGTTTCTGAAGCGCGGGATGGTGTCGGCGGAGTTCGTCAAGTTTCTGTTGAGCGAACATGGCAGCGGCCGGCGGGACAACAGTCACTGGCTCTGGTCGCTCTTAATGCTCGAACTTTGGTTTCGCGACTTTGAGGAGCCGGCCGGGCCGCAGCCGCCGGGTCACTGGCTGGATCAGTCCAGCCCGGTTCCGGCACGACAGTGATCGCCAGCATTCTCTTCCTTCTTGGCGCAGCTTTCCTGCTTTACGTTCTTTTTGGTTATCCTCTCTTGCTTGCGGCAAGGGCGCGTCTGCACTCGCGGCCGGTGATCAAGGCGCAGGAATGGAAAACGGTGTCCGTACTGCTTGCCGTGAAAAACGGGGAGAAGTTCCTGCGCGCGAAACTGGAATCGATCCTGGCGCTGGATTACCCGCGAGAACTACTGCAGGTAATCGTCATCTCGGACGGTTCTACCGACCGCACCGATGCCATTGCGGCTGAACTGGCGGACGTCGCAATTCCGGTTCCGCCCGGAGGAAAGGCGCTGGCGTTGAATGCGGGCATGGCGAAGGCGACCGGCGAGATTCTGTTCTTCACGGATGTCCGGCAGCCGCTTGCGGCGGACAGCTTGCGGCAACTGGTGAACTGCTTCGCCGATCCTCGCGTGGGTGTGGCCAGCGGCGAATTGATCATCCTGGACGGTAAGACACAGGGCGAGGCGAGCATTGGACTGTACTGGCGCTATGAGAAGTGGATTCGCAATCTGCTCAGCCAGATTGATTCGGTGATGGGCGCGACTGGCTGCATCTATGCCATGCGCCGGGACTTGGCAGTGGCACTGCCCGCAGGCACTCTTGTAGACGACATGTACCTGCCGCTGGCGGCGTTCTTCCGGGGATACCGCGTGATCTTTGAGCCTGCCGCGAGGGCTTTCGACTATCCCACGGTGCTTGATGCCGAATTCCGGCGCAAGGTTCGGACGCAGGCGGGCGTATATCAAATTATCGGGGCGTATCCCAGCCTGCTGGGTCCGGGAAACCGCATGTGGATTGACTTCGTTTCGCACAAATTGGGACGCTTGCTGCTGCCTTACGCCTGTTTGCTGATGGCTGGTGCGAGCTTCTGGCTGCCCGAGCCGTGGCGGACTCTCGCGCTTGCCGGACAGGCAGGCTTCTACCTCTTCGCGCTCCTTGATGTTTGGCTTCCGGAGGGTTTTCCGTTGAAGCGACTGACCTCCCCGTTCCGGACATTTGTGGTCCTGATGGCTGCGGCATTTTGCGCCGGCTCCATTCTGGTTCTTCCCCATAATTATTTCTGGAAGGAGGCCAAACGGTGAGCGAGCCCGTCCCCATCCTGCTGATGGCGCGGGAACTTGGGCTGGGCGGCACGGAGCGTCAGCTTACCGAAATCGCCCGCGCCCTGGATCGCAGCCGGTTTGCACCGCACGTAGGATGCCTGCATGCGGAAGGTCTTCGCGGTACGGAACTGGAAACGGCCGGGGTGCCCATCGTCCGGTTCCCGGTGCAGTCCCTCTACCGCCCATCGACGATTAGCGCTGCGCGTGAGATGGGCGGCTATTTGAAGCAGCATCGCATCCAACTCGTCCACACGTTCGATGTCCCGATGAACCTGTTCGGAGTGCCAGTAGCGCGGGCTTACCGAACTCCGGTGGTGCTCTCCAGCCAGCGTGCTTTTCGCGACCTAACTCCCGGAATGCATCGGCGGCTGCTGCGAGTGACCGACCGTTTAGTGGATGGCGTGGTGGTGAATTGTGAAGCCATCCGCCAGCACCTGATTTCCGATGAAGGCGTTCCTGCCGGGCGAATCGACGTTTGCTACAACGGCATCGACACGGAAGTGTTCCGTCCTGGATTGAGGACGGCAGGCGAGCAGGTTTCGATCGGCATTGTATGCGCCTTGCGGCCGGAAAAGGGATTGCCCACTTTGGTGAAGGCGTTCAGCGAAGTTCCCGGCGCCAGGTTGATCATAGTCGGCAGCGGCCCCATGCTTGGGGAGCTGCAGGGTCTAGCGGGATCGCTGGGAGTGCAGGATCGCTGCCACTTTGAACCTGCCACTAACCGGGTAACGGAATGGCTTCGAAAGATCGATATCTTTGTGCTGCCGTCGCTCTCCGAGGCCCTGTCAAACTCTTTGATGGAGGCAATGGCCTGTGGCTGTGCTGTCACAGCGTCGAGCACTGGCGGTAACGTGGAACTGGTCCATCCCGATGTTACCGGGCTCTTGTTTCCACCGGGTGACGCCGCCGCTCTGGCCTCGAATCTGCTGAAACTCGTGGCGAGTGAACCGTTGCGCAAGGATCTCGGCGCGAACGCGAGCCGCATGATTCTTGACGGTTTTTCTCTAAAACAGTCTGCCGCGAGAATGGCAGACATCTACCAAGCCCACTTGCGATAGTATTTTGATGGTCCAAAGCCCACGGTGGCTACGTCCTGTGTTGACAGGTTTGCCGAATATTCTATAAAGTCGATAGACAATAGTATGTTTCAACAAAAATTGCTTCTCGCCCCGTCCAAGAGAATCCTTCTGCTGTTAGCTCTGGTTCTCCCTTCCTTCTCCCAGGTGGTCTCTTCCAACCTCGTCGGGCAAGTCTCCGACAGTGGAGGCGCCGTCCTTCCCAATGCCAAAGTTGTTGTCACCAACACCGGGACTGGACTGACCAGAGAGACAGCCACTTCGCCTGCAGGGCTCTTTTCAGTACCGCAACTCGCCCCGGGCAGGTATCGCGTTGAGATTACTGCCAACGGGTTCAAATCGGCAGACGTGCGCGATGTCGATCTCCTCGTCGATCAGACCAGGCGCATCGAGATTACGCTGCAGGTCGGCGACGTGAGCCAGAGTGTAGAAGTTGTCGGGGCTGCCGCGGCTCTGGAAAGCGAAACTTCCTCCATCGGCCAAGTGGTAGAGCAACGAAACATCGTCGGACTCCCCTTGAACGGCCGCAATTTTCTGCAGCTTGCCACCATTGCCCCCGGCGTATCGCCCGCCTATAACGCCCGCAGCGCCACTATCACGAATCAGTCGGGCCGGTCTGATCTGGCAGTGCACATTTCCGGGAATCGCGGCGACAGTACCAGTTTCCTGATCGACGGGGTGGAGACCCGCAGCACCTGGTTCAACTCTCCGAGCGTGGTTCTGAGTGTGGATGCGGTTCAGGAATTCAAGATCGACCGCAACATGTTTTCGGCTGAATATGGCCAGGGCAGCGGAATAGTGAGTCTCGTCAGCCGATCCGGCACCAATGCGTTTCACGGTGGCGCGTACGAGTTCCTGCGCAATTCCAATCTGGATGCAGCCAACTTTTTCGACAACTATTTAAGGGCAAAGAAGCCGCCATTCCGCCAGAATCAGTACGGCGTTACGTTTGGCGGACCCGCTATCCGGAATAAGCTCTTCTTCTTCGTCGACTGGGAAAGTCTTCGCAGCCGCAAGAGCAACACGATCAACGCCCTGGTTCCAACGTCTGCCATGATGGCCGGCGATTTCACAGGCCAAAAAGCGTTGATCGATCCGGCGACTGGCGCGCCTTTTCCGAATAACATCCTTCCGCCAAACCGCATTTCTGCTGTCTCCAAGAACTTCCAAAAATACATGCCGGCCCCGAACGCGGTTGGCTCGCGCAACTACGTGATCGCCAAGAGCACCGTGCGCGACGATGACCAGGGCGGTGGCCGCGTGGATTACCAGCTTTCCAGTTCCGACAGCATCTTCGGCCGCTATAGCGATTTTCGATCCTCTCTGTACAGGCCGGGAACCGGGATTCTCGCCGGCAGTGTTTTCCCGTATGAGGGCCAGAACGCGGTCCTGCAACACACCCACGTATTTTCACCCGCTCTATTGAACGTTTTCAAAGTGGGCTTCAATCACGCGCGGGTGTTCAATTCCTGGGAGAGCACGCCTACCAGTGTTGCCAATGAAATCGGCCTGCACATCAACCAGACTCCCGCGGAATACGGTGTGCCCGCGGTGGGCCTGTCCGGCGGATTTTACGGAGGCGGAGGCGCTACCGTCAATCAGGGAGGCCTCGACCATCTCTGGCAGTTCAGCGATACCCTCAGCTACGTTAGGGGAAAGCACAATCTCAAGTTTGGAACCGATATCCGGCTGGTGCGCTTCGATCTGCGCCTGGGCCTGAGTAACAACGGTAGCTTCACGTTCGACGGACGCTATACGGGCAGTTCGGTGGGTGATTTCCTGCTGGGGAACTTCTCCGCGGCCACGGCGCAAATCGGGCTCGGCGTGGGGCACTTCCGGTCCCATTCCTACAACTTCTTCCTGACCGACGATTATAAAATCACGTCGAAGCTGACGCTGAACCTTGGGCTGCGCTACGAATACGACTCCCCGTTCGCCGAGCGCGACCACAAGGAAGGCTATTTCGATACGTCGAAAGGAGCGTTCGTTGTGGGGATCTCGCAGGATCAATCTCCCATCAAACGCGACATTCCGGGCGTGATCTACAATCCGCAGCTGCAGCCGGGCATCTGGTCTCCCGACCGCAACAACTTTGCCCCTCGCATTGGTCTGGCTTACCGGATCAACGAAAAAACAGTACTGCGCTCGGGATATGGCATGTTCTATACCAAGACGCAGGGCAACGAATTGCAATTCAAGGTGAATGCTCCTCCACTTGTTTTCGCGGCCTCGCTGACGGGAAGCCCCACCGTTCCGAATTACAGTTGGGACCGCGATGCCTTTCCGGATCCCGCCTCGCCCACGTTCCCAGTAGGCACGCTGTCTCCGTTCTCAGTGGACCCACGCGACCGCACGCCCTATCTGCACCAGTGGAACTTCGGCATCGAGCGTCAGCTTGCTTCGAACCTGCTGCTGGAGGTTGCCTATGTCGCGAGCAAAGGAACGAAGCTGGCCGAACGAGTCAACATCAACCAGGGCTATCTTCCGGCGGATCCGAAGAACATCAGTCCGCTGGTTTCACGGAGGCCCTTTCCAGGGTTTGGTGACATTCTTTCCGCCAACTGGCAGGAAAACTCCAACTACAACGCGTTGCAATCCCGGTTGGAGCGCCGGTTCGCCTCTGGATTTACGTTCCTCGCGTCCTACACCTACGGCCACTCTATTGATACAGCGTCGCGAGGCTCAGGCGGCTCCTGGCACCAGAACGCGCACTCCCTGCGAACGGATCGGGGCAATTCCGACTTCGACGTCCGGCACCGCTTCGTCGCCAGCGGACTTTATCAGCTACCGTTCAAAACTCCCGGTCATGCCATCTTGAATCGGGTTGTGAGCGGATGGGCAGTGAACGCGATTCTTACCTTGCAGACCGGCAACTACTTCTCGGTTACCGTGAATGGAGACCGGGCCAACGTTGGCGGCTTTCCCTTCCAGCGTGCCAACGCCTCTTGCGACGGGAATTTACCGCGCGGCGAGCGGACCATCGATCGCTGGTACAACGTGAGCTGCTTCAGCACCACGACGCCGGGCACCTTTGGCAACTCGGGCAGAAACATCATCGAGATTCCGGGCCTGAACAATCTGGACACGGCGTTGGTCAAGGACACTCCCATCAGGGAATCCATGAGCCTGCAATTCCGCGCGGAGTTTTTCAACTTCCTCAATCATGCGCAGTTCAACCAGCCCGACCTGAGCATCGATAACGGAGCCACCACGGGGCAAATACGGTCGGCGCGCGACGCACGAATTTCGCAGCTTGCACTCAAGCTGATCTTTTAGGGGATAGCTAAGATGAATCGCAGAACATTCCTGCAAACGGTTGCCTGCGGCGCGGTCGCCGCTGCCGCCACACGGCCAATGAATTTCGTCTTCATTTTGATGGACGACCTCGGCTGGGCCGACGTAGGCTGCAACGGCAGCAAGTTTTACGAGACTCCGAACATCGATAAGCTGGCCGCCCGCGGCACCCGCTTCACCAATGCCTACGCGGCCGCGCCTGTCTGCTCGCCGACGCGCGCCAGTATCATGACGGGCAAGCATCCGGCGCATGTGGGAATCACCAACTATCTCCCCGGCAAGCACACCTTTCCTTACACGAAACTGATAGGCACGGAGTGCGTGCAAAACCTGCCTCTCGCTGAGGTAACAATCGCCGAAGCTCTGGCGCCCGCAGGCTACACCTCGGCTCACATCGGCAAGTGGCATCTCGGCGCCACTGCGGAATACTGGCCGGAGAAGCAAGGCTTCGCTCTGAACGTGGGCGGATCCAATAGCGGCATGCCCAAGAGTTTCTTCTATCCGCAATGGAAGGGGAATCCACCGGTGGACGGGAAGGACGGAGAGTACCTCACTGACCGGCTGACCGACGCAGCAGTAGATTTCATAGAGAAAAATCAGGCGAAGCCGTTCTTCCTCTACTTGCCCCACTATGCCGTGCATGTGCCCATCGAGGCAAAGCAGAAGCTGGTGGAGAAGTACAAAGCGAAGAGAGCGCAATGGGAGCGGCAGGCCCTGTTCCGGCCCACGCCGGGCCTATACAGATCGGGCCATGGTTACCCGCAGCCATTACAAAACGACCCAGCCTACGCCGCGATGATCGAAAGCATGGACCAGAGCGTGGGCCATGTCGTCGAGACGCTGGAGAGGTTGAAGCTTTCTGACAATACTGTGGTGTTTTTCACCTCCGACAACGGCGGCCTTTCCGCTCCGGAATGGAAAAAGGTACCCGTGACCTCCAATGCGCCGCTGCGGGAAGGCAAAGGACATTTGTATGAAGGCGGCATCCGCGTGCCGTTGATCGTCGCCGGACCCGGCGTGCGTGCCGGACGCGTCGAAGCGACGCCGGTACAGAGCGTCGATTTTCTGCCGACGATTCTCGATTTCGCATCCGCAAAGGTTCCGCCAGGGGTAGACGGCGTGAGCATCACCGGATTGCTGCGAAGCGGAACGCCCCCGCCGGAACGGGATCTGTATTGGCACTATCCGCACTACAGCAATCAGATCGGCCGGCCCTCCAGCGCAATCCGCAGGGGTACCTGGAAGCTGATCGAGTTTCACGAAGACCATCATTCCGAGCTATACGATCTGAGTGAGGATATGGGTGAGCAAAAGGATCTGGCCGCCGCCTTCCCGGAGCGTGCCAACGAGTTGAAGGCCCGCCTGCATGGGTGGCAGAAAAAAGTCAATGCGCAGTTCCCGACACCCAATCCAAATTACGATCCGAAGAGGGAGGAGGAGAGCTATTGGTGGATCTCCGGAGTGCTTCCGGGAAAATAGGACCTGTGTTTAATGCTGTTTCTTTCGTAGTCCTGAGCCGTGACACTGCGGACACTTGCCCGTGCCGGCACAATTAAAACATTGGCCGCCATTCCCGGTGCCTTTGCATGTGGTGCATTGGCCGCTGGCGTGACAAACGTCGCATTTTTCTACTGATTCATTCATACAATGCCGTAAGCACTTGAGTGGCCGTATTCGCGCCAATCCAGTTTGGAGGTTGCGCCCAGGTAAAATGGTAGTTGTTCCAAGGGGCGCGGGCATGGTGAAAGTCAAGGAAACAGCACAGCACATGACGTGCATGGAGGTCTGGGGCGGCAGCCAGCTCACCGAACGGGGCGTGGAACTCGGAGGGTTGGATGCGTGGGTCTACAGCAAGCCCTTCGGTGAAGCCGAGTTCGGAGGCGATATTTATTATGCGTCCAGCTGCGCCACGGGACGCATCAGCCGGCTGCTGCTAGCAGACGTTGCCGGACACGGCCACTCCGTGGCTGAGACTGCCTCTGAGCTTCGGACCCTGATGCGCCGCTTCGTCAACCGCCTGGACCAGACGGAATTCGTACGGTTACTGAACGAACAGTTTGTCGCCCTTTCGCGGCAGGCCACCTTCGCCACGGCAATCGTGACCACCTTTTTCGCTCCCACCGGGTGTCTCAGTGTTTGTAATGCCGGGCACCCGCGGCCCCTGCTGTACCGGGCCGCACGGAAGCAGTGGGACCTGGTCGGACATCATGGCCAGACTGGAACGTCGCCCTTTAACAATATCCCGTTGGGCATCGTCAAAATTTCCGAGTACGACCAGTTTGACATTCAGCTGGAACCCGGAGACTGCTTTCTCAGCTACACCGACGCACTGATTGAATCCTGCGACGCCGATGGGGAAATGCTGGGCGAGGAAGGCCTGCTAAAGGTGGCGAGGGAATTGGGTAGCGTACCCTCTCACGATTTGATCGAGTCGTTTCTGAGCGCGATTGCGGATCGCTACCCGGGCAATCTGTCCGAAGATGACGCGACGGTCCTGGTGATTCAAGCCAACGGACAGGAACCCCAAAATTCCTTCGGCGACAAACTGGGAGCTCTGGGACGCTTCTCCCGAACCCTCATCGGCGCGGTTGACCCCAGCGCCGAGCGGCCTCCCTTTCCCGATGCCAACCTGGCCAACATCGGCGGCGCGCTCATTCCAGCGCTTGGCAGGAGATGGCGGGGCGCCGCCAAGGCTGCCGAATCCGAGACCTCTTAACCCTTCAGAGAAGCCATATC
The DNA here is from genome assembly GCA_040002435.1 of Bryobacteraceae bacterium. Taxonomy (GTDB): domain Bacteria; phylum Acidobacteriota; class Terriglobia; order Bryobacterales; family Bryobacteraceae; genus JANXXV01. The sequence continues at coordinate 18,607 of JBDUEM010000053.1, read as the reverse complement.
GATCACGAAGCGGTATTTGACGTCACCTTTCAAGAGGCGATCGTAGGCTTCGTTGATCTTTTGAATGGGAATCAATTCGATATCGGAGGTGATCCCGTGCTGGCCGCAGAAGTCGAGCATCTCCTGTGTCTCCGCCGTTCCGCCAATCACCGAGCCGGACAGACGTTTGCGGCCGAAGAGCAGTCCGAAGGAAGCGACCGCGAGCGGCTTCTCCGATGCGCCCACCAGGCATAGGGTGCCGTCGCGCTTCAGCAGGCTGATGTAGGCGTTAACGTCGTGGTCGGCTGACACAGCGTCGAGGATGAAGTCGAACGTGCCGGTGTGCGATGACATCTGCGATGCGTCTTTGCTGAGCACAACCTGGGATGCGCCGAACCGGAGTCCGTCCTGAGTCTTGTTAGGCGACGTAGTGAAGAGAACCACGTAGGCCCCGAAGGCCTTCGCAAATTTCACGGCCATATGGCCCAGTCCGCCTAAACCGACAACACCGACCTTTTGCCCGGGTCCGACGTTCCAGTGGCGCAGCGGTGAGTAGGTGGTGATGCCTGCGCACAATAACGGCGCGACGGACGCGAGTTCCAAATTCGCGGGCACCTTCAATACAAACTTTTCATCCACCGCGATCTTTTCGGAGTAACCGCCGAAGGTGTAGCCGCCGGTGTGGTGATCGGGACCGTTGTATGTGAAGACCGGCATTTTTTCGCAGTAAATTTCGTCGTTAACCAGGCAGGCTTCACAAACACCGCACGAATCCACCATGCAGCCGGTAGCTCCCAGATCGCCGGGTTTGAAATTCGTGACAGCGGACCCGACTTGTGTGACACGGCCGACGATTTCGTGGCCTGGAACGCAGGGATATTGCGTCGGCATCAACTCTTTCCATTCATTGCGGACCTGATGCAGATCTGAGTGACACACGCCACAGTAGAGAATTTCTATCTGGACGTCGCGATCGGTAATTTCCCGCCGTTCAATGGTAGAAGGGGCCAATGGCGAGGCAGCGCTCGCGGCTGAGTAGGCCTTCGTGGTTTGCATAAACCACCATATCAATTGTTTTAGCCAGGAACGTCCAAGGGCTTCCCGATCTCCCAATGATGCCCGAACGGATCCACAACCCTGCCCAGGCGCCAACCATACTGCTCGCTGACGGGCCAAACTACGGCCGCTCCCGCCGCGACCGCCTGCGCGAAGGCGGCATCCGGATCCTCCACGATCAACACCATCCGCACCGATCCACCGCCGAGAGATTCGGGGCTAAAATTCAAGTGTTTCGGCGACTCGTCCGAGACCCAGAATTCGGCATCTCTCACGGACAGCCGCGCCACCACGGCTCCCTTGGCATCGTCAATGCGGAACAATTCGCCTGCCCCAAACGCCGCCTTGTAGAACTCCACGGCTTTGGCTCCGTTTCGCACCGAGAGCATGGGTGAAATCAGGGTCCTGGTCATTTCGCTGCCCCCGGATGCGCCGGCTCACTGGAAAGCAGGCTCAAAGCTTCCAATATCCGGCCGCGCTGGGAGGCATCGAGTACCAGATAGCTGCGATCGGCTCCGCCGGGCTCGAAGCGTGTTACGCCGTTGTCCTCCACATGCACCCGCCCTTTTGCTGAGTATCCGAAATAATGATGGTCAGGCCTCACGGCTTCGAGCACTGCCGTCAGATCCCAGGTGGGGCGGTCATAGGGCATCTTTTTGTAAGCGCGATACGAAGCGGCAACGGGATGCCAATCCACATAACCGAAGTCTTTCTCTATGCTGCTGGCCGGATACAAAAGATCGCGGCCGATTTCAAATCCGCTGAGAATCACCGGTGTGGGCCAGCGGTCAAACACTTTTCTCGCGGCCTCCACATCGAGCTTTACGTTGTATTCGGGTTTGGGCTCGACGAAATTTCCCGCCATCGCGGAAAGCAGCGCCACCTTGTCCCGCACCAGGTCCATTCCGTTCTTCGGGGAGATTGCGTCCGCACTCGAATTGAGCAGCGCCGCCAGGTTCGTGCTGAAGCCAACCTGCACAATCGTGACCTTCTCCGGACTGGCCGCCAGCAATCGCCGCAACAGAGTAACCGAAGGTTCGGCGGGCTTCGTTCCGGAATCCCGGTAAGCGGCCGGCGCCTCGCGCAGCGCCGCACTTAAATAGCCGTCGAGATCGCCTTCCTTCAGGTGGCGCAGCGCGGACCCGACCGGCAGGGAACCCCGTCCGTAGAAGCGGTTCATCATCCGGATAAACGGAACGGCCGCCGGGTTTGCATTTGTCAGAGTGACGCCGATCAGTTGACACTCCCCGCGGCTGGTCAACGAATGGAGCATCGCCAGCGCCAGCGCGTCATCGACGTCATTGCCCATGTCGGTATCGAAGATAACCGGCAGCTTGGCGAAAGCAAGCGACCCGAACAGGAACATCAAGAGCATCGCTGTCCGCCGCAACAGGCTCATACCGCCCCCAATCTCTTGCCATCCGGCCCCCAACCTTCGTGGCAGAAGTGCGAGGCATTCGGTGTCTGATAGCGAACCTTGGCGAGTTCCGGTGTGTCCAGCTTCCGGTAGCCCTGAAACCTGGACTCCAGTGCGAAATCGAGAATGCCGCTGGTGAGCATCGTTCGCTCCACCGGATATGCCGGCTTGCCCGTCTGAAACATACTGTCGATCTTTTGTACCAGGCATCCGAAGTGATGATACGGCGGGCCGGGCTGCAGGTTCATCAGCAGCGAAACCGGCGTGGACCGGCCTTCCACATCCACGGCTACGGTGAAATCCTCCACCAGCCCGGTCATCAGAAACGCAGCGCCGCGCAGGCCGTCATTGTAGTCCACGACGAACAACCTTGGCACGGGGACGAGCGTTTTTATGTCGCCGCGCTTGCGCGTGCTGCTGTGCGTCAGCGCCAGCTCGAAGAGCCGTTTCGCCCAGCCGTTCTGCTCGATAAAATTCCAGCAGTCCTGTTTCTCCAGGCATTGCACAGCGCGCACACCGGTTTCGCCGCCGCGCCGCCGGTCCACCATGGCCTGCAGTGCCTCCAGCACGTGAAAGCCATAAATATCCAGGCCGCTATAGGAAATGGCGACAGCAAACTTCTGCGGTTCTCCGAACGGGGTATCGATTGCCGGAACGCGCCAAGCCACAGGCGCTGACGATCCGGCCAGCATGGGAAATTTCAACTCGCGCGAGATCTCCACCATCCGTTTGGCCTGCCGCCAACTGAAAGACAGATGCTTATCGTTGAACATCGGCACGGCGCGCCCGCTCTGGCGGTATACGTCGGTGATCTTCAGGAACATCTCAAAACGCGGATAGAGCTTCTGCTCTTTTTCGTTGGAAGGGTACTCGCCGTGTTCGCCGATCAACAGCACTCCGTCCACGGCAAGGCGTTCGCCTCCCAGGCTCAGCGCCTCTTGCACGGTCCGGAAAATGGGTATGTTGTACTTCTTGGCCATGCCCCGGCTCATGTCGTCTTTCGGAACCTGTTCGGTGAACATCGAGACGATCTTAGATCGAGGATAGGGAGGGTGTTGATCCTGGTTGAATCCTTCCAGGTATTTGCCGACGATTACATCGGCGTGGGAGCCGTGGCGGTACTCCGTAATAATCGCTGCAATCTTCTTCTGTTCGGTTGCTTGTGGGGCCGCGGCCGCTACAGCGGCAGAGGCGGAGGCGGCAAGAAAGGCGCGTCGGTTCATCAGAACCACCAGCCTAACAGAATCTTATTTCTGGCCTAACTTCGTTACGTAGGAATCCCGCGGAGCTCCGGCCCGGCGGGCGGCAGTCAGAGCCCTCTCGGCATCCTGCCGCGATAACCCGGAGCCCAGCAAAACATAGCTCATCTTGTGTCCGCCGGTGGAAGTGAAGACGTGCGTATGCACCCCAGGCGAGCGTTTGGTAATCTGGACCGCGCGCGCCTCGGCAGCGCCCCGGTTGACGTATGCCGCCGCAATAATCGCCCATCCTGGTTTCACAGCGGCATTCACCGGGGACGGCGCTACTGCAGGGGCCGGTTTCGCAGCTTCCGCTACCCGCGCCGGCGCCGACACTGCCACCGGCGGGGTGGCTGCTGGAGCTTTCGGCCGCGAGGGCGTCGTGATCCACCAATACCCGCCTATGCCGGCCAGCAACACGGCCGCTGTGGCCACAATTGGCCGGCTTATCCTGGAATGTTCCGCGGCGACAGGCCGGGCCATCACTGAAACCGGGCCGATTTCCGGATCCGCCATCGCACTGCCGTAAAGCGTTTGTAGAACGCGGTGCGCGGTCCAAGGCCGCCCACCGGCCCCTGCGCAGCCCTTGGCAATGGCCTGAAACGGGCGCGGGAGGGCGCCCGGATCGCCATTGTCGTCGCCCGTCATGGCGCGAACCAGCGTTGTCCCCAACTGCCGCATGTCTGACTGCCATTCATCCCCGTGCGCCGGCGCGATGGTGTCTACGCCGAGCTTCACGTTCTCTCCCACCACATGCACATGAGATGGAATCACGGATCCGTGTTGAAGCCCCCGCTGATGCAGATATTCCAGGGCGCCTGCCGCTCCTGCAACCAGTGAGCGGGCTTCATCCTCGCTCACCGGCCGGTCGGCGAGAATTTTTTCAACGCAGACTTCCGGCGCTTCCGTTACCGCGAAAAACACCAGTGTTCCGTCCAACTCGGTATCTCCAGTCGCGTACACCTTGAGCAGATGATCGCTGGAAATTTTCGCTGCATGGGTCCAACTACTGCGGACTGCGGCCGCGTTCTCGTCCCCAGGTCTGAGAACTTCGACTACGGAGCCGCCTCCCTGGCCCGACGACTGAAACATTGCAATGCCGTCCGGGTCTCCCAGATATGAATCCAGCCGCCAGTCGCCGGCCATTTGTCCTTCGAATTCGATCCAGTTTTCCGTCATTTGTGTTAGATTGCCATCGCGGCAGAATTGTTTCGTGGGAAGCATGAAAAAAAAGACGGGACAATGAAGAGAGGGATGAAGAGAACGCGCCGTGCCTCCATTACACTTACACTCCTGCTGGCCTTTGGGACTCTTGCGCCGGGCCAGGTGATCGTCAGGCCTTCGCGCTTTCCACCTGCGCTGAAAGAGGCTCTGGATCACCCGGAACTGGCGAAAACGCTAAAGTGCGACGTCACCGTCATCAAGCCCACTCTCAATTTCAGTTTTCGTTTTCAGGCCGGCTATATTGCCACGGTGCCGCTGAAGCAATACAGCGGGCGTGGGCACGGCTGGGTGCTGGTGACGAAGATTACGCCGGAAGGGCAGGACGCAAAACCTGTGCACCTGGTTACCGCGGCGGGCCTGCCCGATATCCCCAAAACCAACCAACAGGGAGAAATCGGTGGTGGGTACTTGTTGGGGGAGGGCCGATACGAGGTTGAGTGGACGTTGTTCGATGACGCCAAGCGCATCTGTCAAAAGAACTGGACGCTCAACGTAGCTCTCACCGCAGGCGAGCGGAAAGTGAAGACGGTGATGCCGCCCAATACCATCGGGGAACTGTCCCTGCGAGGTTCCGCCTACACACGACCGCCGAAAGATGACGTTCGCCCCATTCCCCTCACGATTTTTCTCCACGCCGCGCCTCTGTCCCCGCGCCGTACCAAGCTCCGGCCCGGGGATGCGCTGGTGCTGCTCAGCGGGTTGGCGTCTTTCTTGGAACGTGTTCCGTCCCCCTCCGTCCGCCTGATTGTGTTCAATATGGATCAGCAGAAGGTGCTCTTCCAGCAGGATAACTTCGCGTTGGACTCACTGGACAAAGTGGCACAATCCATCAATGGCCTGGAATTGGGTCTGGTGGACTATCAGATACTGAGGAGCCGCCGGTCGTCCGCGGTATTTCTCGCGGACCTGATTGACAGGGAACTGGCCGCGCCGCAGCAATCTGACGTGGCTCTTTTCCTCGGCCCTGCCTCCCGTTTTGCGGACAAGGTTCCGCAGCCGGCTGTTGACGATAAGGCTTCGCCCTACTTTTATCAGTTCCAATTTGCGCCGCCATTTCGCAGGGGAGCGGATAACTTCCCCGATACCATCAGCCAGACCATCAGCAAGCGCAAGGGCAAGACGATTGTTGTGCATAATCCGGGCGAATTCGCCAAGGCCATCGATCAATTGGAGCGCCACTCGGGCGCGCAGTAACCGAATTCGCGGCGCCGCTGCTACCTGCGGTACGATTTTGGAACGGAAGGAAGCTCTCATGAAAATATTCATCTACGCAGCCGCGCTGGGCATCCCGGTTCTGCTTCAGGCGGCAGCCGCACCCTGCGAAAGTCTCGCTGCCCTCTCGGTGACCAACATTACCGTAACCGTGGCGGAGGCGCGTCCGGCGGGCGAATTCGCCCCTCCCGGGGGAAAGCCAATTCCCGGGCTCCCGGCCCTCTGCCGCGTCGCGGGTACGATTAAGCCCTCCGCTGACTCTGACATTCGCTTCGAAGTCTGGCTGCCGGCCTCGGGCTGGAATGGTAAGTTTCAGGGTATAGGGAACGGTGGTTATGCGGGCGCCATCAGCTTCGGCGGCCTGGCGGACGCCGTGCGCAACGGCTATGCGACGGCTTCCACCGATACCGGCCATCAGGGCGAAGGGACCTCCGCCACCTGGGCACTCAACCATCCGGAAAAGATTGTCGATTTTGGCCACCGCGCGATTCACGAAACGGCCATCGGCGCCAAAGCCTTCATCCGCGCCTTCTATGGGGAAGCGCCGAAACGTTCCTACTTCAACTCCTGCTCCAACGGCGGCCGCCAGGCGCTGATGGAGGCCCAGCGCTATCCGGCCGACTATGACGGCATCATCGCCGGCGCGCCAGCCAATCATTGGACTTATCTGCTCTCCGCCGCCGCCTGGGGTGTTCGCTCCACCCTGGCCGAACCCGCCAGCTATATTCCCGCGGCGAAACTCCCCTCCATTCAAGCCGCAGTGCTGGAGCAGTGCGATGCGGCCGATCGCGTAAAGGACGGCGTCATCGAAAACCCACTCTCTTGCCACTTCGACCCGTCCGTTCTGCAGTGCAAAGGCGCCGAATCAAATTCCTGCCTCACGGTTCCACAACTCAGTGCCCTCAAAGCCGTCTATGGCGGGCTCAAGACCAACGACGGCCGCCAGATCTTCCCTGGACTTTCCCCGGGCGGCGAGGCAGAGCAGGGTGGGTGGGCTCCATGGATCACGGGTGATGCGCCGGAGAAAAGCCTGATGTACCTCTTCAGCACACAGTTCTTCAGCAACATGGTGTACAGCAAGCCGGACTGGAACTATCGCACCTTTGACGCCGGCCGCGATCTGAAGGCTGCCGATGACCGCATGGCGAAGCATCTGAACGCCATTAATCCGGATCTCAGAGAGTTTCAAAAGCGAGGCGGCAAGCTCATCCTCTATCACGGCTGGGCGGATGCTGCTATACCCGCCGTTAATGCCATCAACTATTACGACAGCGTGGTATCGAAAATGGGCGGCAGCGCTGCAAACGGTTTCGTACGGCTCTACATGGTGCCCGGCATGGAGCACTGTGGCGGCGGTGCGGGGCCTAATGCGTTTGGGCAGGGCATCACACCCGACGGCGACCGCCTTCACAGTATCGACGCGGCCCTTGAAGCCTGGGTGGAGCAGGGCACGGCGCCCAATCAACTCATCGCCACGAAATACAAGACCGGTGCGGATCGCAATAGCGGCATCACACGGACGCGCCCGCTGTGCGCCTGGCCCCAAACCGCGCAGTATAAGGGCTCGGGCAGCACGGACGACGCGGCCAACTTCGTCTGCGGGAAATAATCAGATCACGAGGCCGTCACCGCGCATTACCCTTTTCGAAGCGACAAACGGTGGAATGGGTAGCGGTTCCACAAGCTTTGCGTGATCGCGCCAAAAGCTGGTGAATTCCCTGGTCTCGCCCGTGCGATAGTAGTGCTGCAAGTACGCCATGTCGCACTGCGTGTAGTCGGACAGCCATCCGTCTATGTCCAGGATGTTCACCTGGTGCAGCATTCCCAGGGCGAAGCTGGCAGCTTGCCGCTCATAGTTCAGAATGGCGCCCATCAGCGCTTCGTCCACCGGAGGCTGGTGCAACTGGCCGAGCTCGAACGTCTCCGGCTGGACGTTCCATTGCACGGTATGGCCAAACAGATGAGCCAGCAGGAAGAGGCGCTGCTCCGGCGTAACTGCGTAATCGATGTGGATTTCCGCGCCGTCCAGGTCGCCAGTGAGCGGATCCGGGATGTCTCTGGTCACTACACGGATGCCGTACACATCTTCAATCACCGCCTGCACGCGACTGCAGTAGCCGGCGAAGGGTATTTCTTCGTTCATTTTGATGCCGCCAGCGCCGTCACAACCTCCCAATTGAGTTGCAGGAACTTGTAGAGCGCCTCTTCCAGAATACGCTCCTGGTCGCTGTGCGCGCCGAACCCCTTAGGCGCATCTTCTTCGTCGATCATCGGCCCGATTCCATAACATTGCACGCCCTTTGCGCGGAGAAACGCCATATCGGTGGCGCCTGTGCTCATGGTGGGCAATGTGATGGTCTGGTAGATCTTCTGATTCGCGGCCTCAATGGCTTTGAAAGCATCGGAAGTGATGGAAGACGGCGGCGCGGTAGGCCGGCTGTTTCTGCTGTTGGGCACCACTTCGACGGCCGGGTCATTGATTACCTTGCGAAGCATCTCCAGGAATGCCGGCATATCTTCATCCGGCAGAGCTCGTATATCGAGCGTGGCTTCCGCCTCTGACGGGATTACGTTCACCTGGTAGCCCGCGCTGATGATATTCGGCGAGATGGAAGTGTGCAGCATGGAATAGCTGCCCGGCTCGTGTTCGGCAAGGTACTCGCGGATAGCGGCGGACTTCTCGGGATTCATCAGCCCGTTGTAGCGGGCGGCCTCTTCGGGGGAACTGACAGTAGCGAGGCGCTCAAAGTAATAGCGCGTGGTATCGTTCAGGCGCATGGGTGGATCCCACATGGCCGCGCGCTCCACGGCGCGCGAAAGGTGCAGTACGGCGCTGCTGCGAAGCGGGCGCGAACCATGTCCGGCCGGCCCCCTGGCAATCAGCTTCGCTCCTTTGGGAAGCTTCTCCGCGGTCTGCACCATGGCGTAGCGCACTTTGCCGTTGCGCCTGGCCACACTGCCTCCCTCGGCAAGGCAGATTTCGGCCTCGATGTCCTTCCAGTTCGTGGTGATCAGGTGTTCAATACCGGGCAGGGTAGCCGCCTCTTCACCGGCTTCTGCCACGAAGATGACATCACGGTCCAGGCGGACCTTCGAGCGCTTCAACAACACCATCGTCATCATGGCGGCGGTGAGGTTGTCCTTATCGTCGAGTGTGCCGCGGCCGTAAATGTAGCCGTCCTTGCGTGTGGCGCTGAAGGGCGGGAACACCCACTTGGCCGGGTCCACTTTCACTGTGTCGGTGTGGCCCATGATCAAAAGCGGCTTTTTCGTCCCGTTGCCCTTGATGCGCGCGATGAGGTTGGCGCGATTCGGGTCGCGCGCGGTGATGATGACGGGGATGCCTTCGGCCTCCAGCACCTTCTTCACATAGTCGACAACGTGAGTTTCATTGCCGGGCGGGTCTGTACTGTCGATACGGATCAGCGCCTGGTAATGAAGCAGCGTTTCGTTATTGATTTTGTTCCAGTCCGGGGTTTGCGCCGGCACTGACATGGGAAGGGCTAGCAGGATGAGAGTGGCAAGGCTCCGCATAGATGCTTATTGTAGCGGCTGCCGCCGGCGCAGGATTACTCGTAACGGAGCGCCTGTGTGGGCTCAATCCGCGATGCTCTTCTCGCGGGGATGTAGGCGGCGAGCATAGCTACCAGAAACAGCGACGGAACCACCACTACGTAGGCCAGGATGTCGATTCCGCCGGCGTTGAACAACATGGAATTCATGAGCTTCTCGACGGCAAAACCCATCGCCAGCCCGATCACCGTGCCGATTCCCACCAAGGTCAGCCCTTTCCCCATCATGAGGTGCAGCACATCAGCCGGTCTGGCGCCAATGGCGATGCGAATGCCGATCTCGCGAGTCCTGCGGCTCACGTTGTACGCCACCAGTCCGTACAAACCGGCGATAGCCAGAAACAGGCCGACCGCGCCCATGGTGCCCACAAGCTCTATCGCGACCGCCGGCCCTTCCACGGCGCTGTACCGGTAGAGGTCCTCATAAGTTCTGGTCTGCAACATTGGCAGGTTGGGATCCAGTTTTCGGAGAATGTCCTTTAACGGCTGCACCAATTGGAGTGGATCTCCCGCCGACCGGATCAGCAGCACCATTCGCGGATTCGGCTGCTGCGCCAGTGGCGTATAGACGAAATCCGCCGGCTTCTCGGTGGTGTTGCGATAAGTAATTGTCTGAGCGATGCCTACGATTTCGACCGGCGTGCCATTCGAGCTATCCAAACGGATGCGTTTACCTAATGCGTCGGCGCCGGGAAAGTAATGTTCGGCGAAGTGTTCATTCACGACGGCAACGCGGGGCGCATCATTCGTGTCTGACGCCTTAAAGCCGCGCCCACGCAGTACGGGGACACCCATTGTTTCGAAGTAACCCTCGTCGACGGTGTCCATCGTCGATGCGAATTTCTCCCGGTCGCGCGGCATCTGAAATCCTTCAGGCACGAAGCTGATACGGTCAAAGTCATCCAATCCGAGGGGAGGGTTCTGCGTGAGGCCTGCGCTTTGCACTCCAGGCGTGGCACGGACACGCTCCGCCAGTAGCTTATAGAACTGCTGCGTCTGAAGGGTGCTGTACTGCACCAGACGAGGGTCGAACCTTGCCATCAGCAGATGATCCTTCACGAATCCGGTTCCCTCCACGACGCTGTTACGGAAACCGCGGACCATCAGGAAAGAAGCCGTGAGAAGCATCAGGGACAGGGAAACCTGTGCCACTACCAGCGCATTGCGGCCCCACAGGCGTTTTCGGCCGGGCACGTCAGCATCGGCTGACTTCAGGCCGTTCACCAGATCCGTCCGCGTTGACTGTAGTGCCGGAGCCAGGCCGCATAGGAGAGCGCTCCACAGCGCCAGCGAGAGGCTTGCCAGAAGCACGCGCGTATCCATCCGGAACGGAATCGTAACCGGGAACTCGTCGGGAATCTTGAGCGTGCCCAGGAACTGGATTGCGCCGTAACCGACGACGATGCCGGCCACTCCACCCAGGCAGGCGAGAATCAAGCTTTCCGTCAGCAACAGCCGGATTAAGCGCAAGCGGCCAGCGCCCAGCGCCAACCGCACAGCAATTTCGCGAGTTCGCGTGCGTGCGCGGCTTAGCAGAAGTCCCGCAACGTTCGTGCAGGCCACCAGCAACACGGCCAGAGCGAGAACCGCAAAAACGACGCTGAATTTCCAATTGAGATCGTCCCCTCGCGTTCGCATCTCGAACTGCGTGCGCACCGCCGCGCCCCGTTCCCGATTGAGTTGCGGATACTCGCGCTCCAGGTTTTGGGCCACTACAGTGACTTCACTCCGCGCCTGACGCAGAGTGACACCCGGCTTGAGGCGTCCCTTCACCACGAGCTCACGGTCGTCTCGATCCTCGAAAAAGTTCTTCTGTGGTTCGATCGAAAACAGTCGCGCCATCGCCAGCGGCATGTAGAAATCGGGACGCGAGAATATCTGCATCCCGGGGAAGGATTCCGGGGCCACACCAACGACAGTGAAATCCGTTCCATTCAGGCGAATATGCCTGCCGGCTACGGAAGGGTCGGCTGCGAATTCCTGTTTCCAGAACTCAAACCCGAGCACTGCGACGGCATCGCGGCCCGGTACTCTATCTTCGTCGTCGCGAAATCCACGCCCTAGTTGTGGCTCCACTCCAAGTACCTGGAAGTAATTACCCGAAACCATCAATCCGGCCTTCACGCGCGGCGTGGTTCCTGCGTCTATGCTGAAGCCGACCGCCCGCAGGTTGCCGTTTGCGATCACACCGTCGTAGCTCCTCGTGTTGTTCCGAACGTCCAGATACTCGCGATAGGAGAACGAGTCGAAGCTATTGTCGTGCGACGTGCTCACCAGGTTGACTACGCTGCCCGGGTCCGGCACTGGATACGGCCTGAAGATCAGGGCATCCACCATGCTGAAGGTCGCCGCCGCCATTCCGATTCCCAGCGCCAGCGTGAGCACCACGAAGGCGGTCAGCCCGGACGTCCGGCGAAGGCTCCGGACGGCGTAATGCGCATCGTCGAGGAAATCCGTCAGCCATTGAACGCGGCGCGCGTCCCTCATCTCCTCTTTGCGCTGTTCGAGGCCGTTCATGGCGCGCAGCGCAGCATAGCGCGCTTCCCTTGGAGAAAGCCCGTTGGCGATACCTTCCTCGATCTTGTTTTCGAGGTGGAACTGAAGCTCCTCCTCGATTTCCTGTTCGACAAGGTTGCGGCGCAGAATGGACTTTAGCCGCAAGCGCGCTGTGAACCACCAGTGCTCTATCTGCATGACTAACCCTCCGAAAGTTGGACGACGTGCGAAATAGCCGACGATAGCCGCTGCCAGTTTGCCGCCTCGGATTCGAGCTGCTTCTTGCCCAGGCGGGTCAGGGAGTAAAACTTGGCGCGCCTGTTGTTTTCCGTTTGCTTCCACTCGGCTGTGATCCAGCCTTCCTGCTCCAGCTTGTGCAGGGCGGGGTAGAGCGATCCCTCGCTCACTTGGAGCACGTCTCCCGAGATCGATTTCAAGCGGATACTGATGGCCCATCCGTGGAGCGGTTCAAGCGCCAGGATTTTCAGGAGAAGCAGATCGAGAGTGCCTTGGACCAGGTCGTTCGGTTTACTCATATCGGTTTCCGAGATGAGTATACCGGTGTTTCCCTCGGTAAGCAAGGGAAGATTTACGAGGCTGTCGCGCGGAAGGCGCAAGAGCGGCCCACGGCTAATGAATTACAGCCAGGTCAGCGCCGAGTTGATAAACGGCACCGGGCTTCGTATTGATTTCCTGAGCTTTGCCGCCATAGCGGATCTTGCACGGGCCACCCAGTTTGGATCGGAGCGTGACGGCAGTAATCTTGGATTGCTTCCATTCCATGTCGAGCTCAAAGCCGCCTCTGGCGCGCAGGCCCGTGACGCGGCCTTCCGGCCACGCTCCGGGCAGGGCCGGTAGCAGACGAATCGCTCCATTATGGCTTTGCAGCAGCATCTCGGCTATCCCGGATGTACCGCCGAAGTTGCCGTCGATTTGAAAAGGGGGATGCGCATCGAACAGATTGTCGTAGCTGCCGCCGCGCGAGCCTGCGGGCGAAAGCAGCATCGACAGCAGCCGGTGAGCGCGGTCGCCGTCGCCCAGGCGCGCCCAGAAGTTGATCTTGTAGGCGAGTGACCATCCGGTGGCGGCATCGCCTCGCGCCTCCAATGTCTTGCGCGCCGCAGCCGCTAATTCCGGAGTCTCATCTGGCGAAATTTCTGAACCGGGGTACAGTCCCCAGAGATGGGAAACGTGACGGTGCGTTGGCTCGGGCTCCTCATAGGGCTCCAGCCACTCCATGATCCGGCCATCGGGTCCGATTCGCGTCGGCGCAAGGCGTGCTCGTTTCGCGGTCAATTCCTTGCGGAGGTCTTCATCCACGTTCAGAATGCGCGCCGCCTCTGTTGTTGCCGCGAACAGATACCGCAGCAGTTGCATATCCACCGTTGGTCCCATGCAAACATGGGCGATGGTCTTGTCGGGCAGGCGAAATGAATTTTCCGGTGAGTTCGCGGGAGCCGTCACCAGCCAATGGTGCTTGGGTTCTTCAATGACCATATCCGAGTAGAATTGAGCGGAGCCCTTCAGGATTGGGTAGGCCCATTTGAGGAAAGCAGCGTCTCGAGTGAAGAGATAGTGGTCCCACAGATGCTGGCACAGCCACGCCGAACCGCTGGTGGTGGACCCCCATGACGCGCCCTCCCCCGGCGAAGTGAATCCCCACGGATTTGTGATCACGTGTGCCACCCACCCGCGGGCTTCATAGTAGGCCTTTGCCGTACGCGCGCCGGGCGCCTGTAGGGATTCGATCAGCGCGAACAGCGGTTGGTGCAACTCCGGCAGGTTCGTCACCTCGGCCGGCCAGTAGTTCATTTGCACATTGACGTTCAGATGCCAGTCGGCATTCCAGGGCGCCTGGACTTCTTCCGCCCAGATTCCTTGCAGGTTCGCCGGAAGGCCGCCGGGGCGGGACGACGAAATCAGCAGGTAGCGGCCGTATTGGAAGTAAAGCGCGGCGAGCCCGGGATCACGCGCGCCGGCTTGCGAGGCTGCCTTCAGGCGCGCGGGCATCGGTTTCGCTTCGGCCTCAGGATTGGGAGGCCCCAGGACCAGCGTGCTCCGCTGAAAGTAACGCGTGAAATCGGCGATGTGCGCGGCGCGGAGAGTAGTATAACTCTGCGCGGAGGCCTTCGCCATATCCTGCAACGAAGCGTCTATCGGGTCGGAGACGTTGCGTCCGGCAAAGCCCTGATAGCTGGTGGCGGCGGTGACAATCAGGATCGCCGCATCGGCATTGCGGACTGTGATTGCCTTGCGCGTAGCCGAGATTTCGCCGCCTCGCTGCAAGACGCGGAGGCGGGCTGCGTAGAGTGTCCCTTTCCCGGCGGCGCCACTGGTAAGCTGGCCACTCATCAACAGGCCGCCGGTTCCATCGTCAGTGACATCAGCCCCTTCGTGGCGGTCGAGCGCGGCCTCGAACGAAATGGATCCGGGCCGGTCCGCCGTAATCCGCGTCACGATAGCATCACCTGGCGCGCTGACAAACGTTTCGCGGGTGATTTTAGTTCCGCCCTGTTCGTATTCCACGCGGGCAACGGCATTGGCTAGGTTGAGTTCGCGGCGGTAGCCTCGAATGAGGGAGGTTCCGCCGGGAAAGTCGATGGTCAGGTTGCCGAGCGTCTGGTAGGAGCCGTATGGAGCGTCTTTCCCGCGGCCTCCGGCGGAGCCCTGTCCCAGGCAGTTGAAGTGCGCATAGACCAACTGCTCTGCCTCCGCATTCTTGCCGGCGAGCAAGAGCCGGCGGATTTCCGGTAAGTACTGTGCCGCATCGGGACGGTCGGCATCCTGGCGGGATCCCGACCAGAGAGAACTTTCATTCAGAACGATACGTTCTTCTTTGATGCCGCCGTAGATCATTGCGCCCAGGCGGCCGTTGCCCAGCGGGAGCGACTCCGTGAACTGGCGGGCGGGTGCGTCGAACCACAGCAGAAGATCGGACGGCGCCGCGGCGGATGCCAGAGCAGTTGCGTATAAGAATATTGCGGTGGCGCGCATCACGCAGAGAGTGTAACTTATCTGTGATCGTAACGCCGGGAACTTCCTCCGTTTAAGGGTGTCAAACCAAAGCATGACAACCGGACGGAAGCAGGCTGAACTGAACGTAACCCCTCTGATCGATGTTCTTCTGGTGCTGCTCATCATCTTCATGGTCAGCGTGCCGAACCACTCCGTAGGGCTGAATACCGCGGTTCCTCAAGAACCCGCCCCCACTCGCCCCGCTGCGCCAAATCTGCGGACGGTGGTTGTCAGCGTCGCTGAGGACGGCTCTCTCACCATCAACTCCAAACCGGTAGAGTTCGAGCAGTTAGGCGCCGAATTGATGCGAATCTTCGTATCGCGCGCCGAAAAAGTGCTATTTGTCACGGGACAAAAAGACACGGAGTTTCGCAGGATTGCAACCGTGATCGACATAGCCCGCGGAGTGGGTATCAGCCAAGTGGCGCTTTTGAAGCCAACTACACTATTACAGTGAACGATGAGCTCGCGCCCCTGATTGTCGTCGCCGGCCCGACAGGCTCGGGAAAGAGTGACTTGGCGATGACTCTGGCGCAAACATTTCGCGGCGAAATTGTAAATTGTGACTCACTCCAGCTGTACCGCTATCTGAATATCGGCACGGCCAAAACACCGCAGGCGGAGAGGCAGGGAATTCCTCATCACCTATTTGATATCCTCAATCCCGACGAGGTCTTCACCGCGGGAGACTATTCCCGGCTGGCGCGCGCGGCTGTGAAGGACATCACCGACCGAGGCAGCCTTCCCATTGTTGTTGGCGGCACTGGATTCTATCTGCGGGCATTACTGGACGGCTTATTTGCGGGACCTGCGCGGAGTACAGGTTTGCGGGAGCGATTAGCGCGGCGGCCTTCCTCACTGCATAAGCTATTGCACCGTTTCGATCCGGCGGCGGCAGCGCGGATTCATGCCAATGATACGCAAAAGCTGATCCGGGCGCTGGAGGTATGTCTGCTGGCGCGCAGGCCGATCACCTCTCTCCACGCGGAGGGTACGCAACCCCTGGCGGGGTTTCGCGTTTTGAAGCTTGGTCTCGATCCACCGCGGACGGCGCTCGTTGCATCGCTAAATCATCGTTGCATCAAAATGTTTGGAGCAGGATTAGTGGAGGAAGTGCGGCACGTTATCGCGCTGGGCTACCCTCCCACATCCAAGGCGTTCGAATCCATCGGATACCGCGAGGCGATCCTCCATATAGACGGCGTGTTCACTTTGGAAGAAGCCATCGCCGCTACGCAGATCGCGACTCGCCAATATGCAAAACGGCAGCGCACCTGGTTTCGCCGCGAACCCGGTATGCACTGGCTGCAGGAGTTCGGCAATCTTGATAAGACGGCCGAAACCGCAATCGGTCTCGTTCAAAATGTCCTGAATATTTCTTAAAACAATTCCGCCGTGCAGCGGAACAAATCGCATGTTGCACCGTATGTATGTGTGAAGGGTAGAAAAACTTTCCACAAGGTGTAAAAGATGATCAAGAAAGCAATATTTGCATTCGCTACGTTCGCGATCGCGGTTGCGAGCGCCGCCTCCTCTTACAGGCTCACAGTGTTTGAACCTTCCGTCCTCAACGGGACCGAACTGAAGCCCGGTGAGTACAAGCTAGAAGTGAAAGACAATACGGCGGTTATCACTCGCGGCAAGCAGGTCATTGAGGCACCGGTGAAGATTGAAACCGTGCCGGCGAAGTTCGGGGCGACTTCCGTGCGTTATACGAATGGCAATGGCAAACAGTCGGTGGACGAGATACGGCTTGGCGGCACAAACACCAAGCTGGTATTTAATTCGACGGTTTCGATGGCCAGGTAATTTTTGAGAATTGGACAGTCGGACCGCGGCGGTCATTCCGCTCTTTCCTTGCTGCAAGCTGGTTTGTTTTGTCCGGCTGTCCGTTTTCCCGGTTCGGTTAAACTGGGAATATGAGTCGTTTCCTCGCGCTGGTTTGTATGGTGCTGTCTTGCGGCGCCACTGCCTTCGCCGAGACCTTCCTGATTCTTCCCTTTTTCAATCTTTCCAAAGCAAGCAACCTCGATTGGGTGGGCGAAAGTCTTTCTGAGACTGTTCGCGAAGCCTTGGCCAGCGATGGCGTGATTGCCATCGACCGCGAAGACCGTCGCGAGGCCTACCGCCGTCTCTCCATCAGGCAAAGCTCGCAGCTGGCGCGCGGGACAGTGATCACCATCGGCCAGGCGCTCGATGCCGAACAACTGATTTACGGTTCCTACGAGCTCCTTCCTGCTTCGGGAGGTGCCTCGAAGGGACGCGGCACCTTGCGGATTACGGCTCAAATTCTAGATCTCAAGAAAATGTTCCGCGGCCCGGAGTACATGGAACTCGGCGCGCTGGAAGATCTGGCGAAGCTGCAAACCCACCTTGCGTGGCAGACGCTGCAGTTCGTGCTGCCCAAGACCGCTCCGTCTGAGCAGGAATTCCGCAAGCGTCAGACCATCCCGCGCATCGACGCACTGGAAAACTACGTTCGCGGATTGCTGGCCAGGACTCCGGAGCAGCAGATCCAGCTTTTCACTCAGGCCGTTCGTTTGGAGCCGAATTACGCCCAGGCGCAGTTCCAGTTGGGACGCCT
This sequence comes from Bryobacteraceae bacterium, assembly GCA_040002435.1. GTDB lineage: Bacteria > Acidobacteriota > Terriglobia > Bryobacterales > Bryobacteraceae > JANXXV01. Next base: position 814 of record JBDUEM010000053.1, on the reverse strand, counting down.
GCAATTCAAGAAAAAAAACTATCGCGCCGCGGCAGAGAATCTGGGTAAGCTGCAGCCCACTGAGGATCATTTCAGGGAAGCCACTTTTCTGCTGGGACTTTGCCGGTTCAACCTTGGTGATTTCCAGGGCGCACAGGAATCGTTCCAATTCGTAGCCCGGTCGGTTCCACTGAATGAAGTACTCAATAATCTGGGAGCGGCCCAATCGCGCCGCAATCTTCCGGAAGCGCTGGAAAATTTCAAAAAGGCGCTGGACGGCGATTCGGCCGATCCTGACTATCAGTTCAATGTAGGCTATGCTCTTTTCAAGCAGGGCAATCTGCAAGGGGCCGCCGACAAATTCCGGGCCGTGCTGGATCGCGATCCTGGAGATGCCGGGGCAATTACAATGTTGGGCCGTTGTTTAAAGAAAACTCCCGTCAAGCCGGCCGAACTGAAGACCGAAGGATTAGAGCGTTTGAAGGACAATTATGAAGAGTCCGCCTACCTGCAGTTGAAGGCAGTGCTCGAACCGTCTCGTTAATCTGTATAATCAAGAATCTAATGTTGGAAGCATTCGGTCTCTCTGACCCAGGCTGTATCCGGACGAATAACGAAGACTACTTCATGCTAGTCGCGCCGCTCGATTTGTATCTCGTGGCCGATGGTATGGGAGGAGCGCAGGCGGGCGAACATGCCTCCAAGCTCGCAGTCGAGACAGTGGTGGACTTCATTGTGAAGGCCGGGGGCACCAGTGGCGAGGTATTGCTGAATGCGGTGCAGGAGGCGAACAAGCGGGTGCTTGCCGCCGCTGACGGCGACGCTACCCTTCACG
>JBDUEM010000052.1:0-33362 GCA_040002435.1 Bryobacteraceae bacterium | reverse complement strand
GCGCTTCACTTTGCTGTTTGTTCTAGCTTCCGGCTGTTTTGGTCAGCCGCTCTACTTTGGAGTTGTGGGAGGAACCAACCTTACGGTGAACTTTCCCACTACTGACTACTTCACTCCGGCCGACGCGTTTGGGAATCCGGCGAGTCACTTTCAGTACCTGACTGGGTCGCGGAGTTTCATCTTCGGAGCTACGGTGGAAGGGCGTCTCTCGGACCGCTTCTCGATTGAGGCTAACGTGCTGCATCGTCCGATGAAGGCGAGGATCATCTTCACCGAATTCCCGGAGGGCGGCGCGAGTACTGTCTACAAGCAGGAATTTAACGCGGTCCGAGCCTGGGAGTTTCCGGTGCTACTGAAGTACTCGCTGCCGCCTTTACCGGTCGCCTGGGGCCTGCGGCCGTTTCTGGAGATGGGACCTTCGTTCCGGACACAGGAAGAAGCCTCGTCAACGGAACCGTCGCAAATCGGGTTTTCCATTGGAGGGGGAGCCGCCTTCCAGAAGGGGCGAATTCGCATTGCCCCTACGCTGCGCTACACCCGCTGGGCGCGGGAGGATATCGCTCCGAAATACTCTACCAAGCCAGATCAGCTTGAGTTTCTGACGAGCATTTCCTTCCAGACGGACCGAGGTTCGCGGCGAGTGGCCGGGCGGAAACTGGAGATTGGGGCGGTCCTTGGACTGCCCGTGAAACATGGCTTCGCGACATCCGCGGGTGAGGCAACCGGAGAGCGGGCGGGATATCTGGCCGGGTTAATGGCCGAAACGAACGTGGCAGGTAATGTTTCGGTTGAGGTGAATGCCCTCTACAGGCCAATACGGGCGAGCGGCAGTAATCCGGATCGAAAGACGGTCTTCGAGGTCCTCACGTGGCAGTTCCCGGTGCTGGCGAAGTATCGCTGGAGCCGGAAGACCTGGTCGCCGTTCGCGGAGGCGGGTCCGTCATTCCGTCTTTCGGGCAATCTAAACGGCTACAATCCTTCGTCCTACGGCGTGACCGCCGGAGGCGGTGTGGAAACGCGGGCGCGCGGTAACCGCCTTGCGCCGGCGATCCGATATACGCGCTGGGCCCGTGACGCTTCGCCCTATTCTGTTCCGGGTTATACCTTCGATTATCCGCGGACTAAGTCTAATTCAATTGAGATCGTGTGTGGGATTTCGTTCTAACACCTTTGCTTACGTCGATTTAACGTTCTATGCGTAACTATGGTTCGGCATAGAACGTCTGACCGTGGAGGATTACGCTCTGACGCTCCGTAAGGTTCTACTTTGGACCGCTTTATCTGCAATTTGTGCTGGAACGTTGTGTGGCCAAAGTTTCTATCTGCGGCGCGCCCCGCGTGTCAATCTACCACCGGTTATTGACGGAAATAGTGCTGCCTTTTGGGCGGATGGCCAGTTGAATCTGTTCCATTCCACCGGGGTGCCTTCGATTAGCCGCGGCGCCGATCAGTTTTCGTTGGGCGGCGCGGAACCTGTAGAGTTCGATTCTGAAGCACACAAGCCGGTTTGGTTTGAAGCAGCATGGCAAGACGAGGACGGCACACTGTTTCTCTGGTACCACCATGAACCGGGCGGCGTTTGCCGTGGCAATTCCCTGACTGCACCGAAGGTAGGCGCCGCCATCTCGCACGATGGCGGAAGGACTGTGCAGGATCTGGGCATTGTTTTGGAATCCGGAGATCCGGTAGACTGTGGGGCGCAAAACGGATTCTTTGCGGGCGGGCACGGCGATGCGTCCGTTATTCTCGACCGGCAGAAGAAGTACTTTTACTTCTTCTTCACCAATTACGGCGGGAATGTGGAGGAGCAGGGAGTGTCGGTTGCGCGCATGGCGTTCGACGACCGGTATCAGCCTGCCGGCGCGGTATACAAATACCACGGCGGAGAATGGCTGGAACCGGGAATTGGCGGCCATGTCAAGCCGATCTTTCCCGCGGCGCGGGCCTGGCAACGAAGTGACGCCGATTCGTTTTGGGGGCCGTCGATCCACTGGAATACGTACCTCGAAGAATATGTGGTCTTGCTGAACAGGTCGTGCTGTAAGCCGGGTTGGCCGCAGGAAGGGATCTACCTGACGATGAATGCCGATTTGAGCCAGCCTGAGGAATGGCTGACGCCACGGCGCATTCTGGCGAAGTCTGAAATCAGCTGGTCACCGGGATACTATCCGCAGGTGCTGGGTCTGGGGGAAGGACAGACCGACCACGAGGCCGGGCAGGTTTCGCGGTTCTACGTCCACGGGCGTTCGGAATGGGAATTGGTGTTTGAGGAAGAGGTAATTGATCCCGAACCGGAGCCCACCGAACCGGATTACTGCTTCAATGTGGATAGCCCGTGCCAACTTCGGCCCCGGCTGTAGCTTCCGTCATGGCTTTGCCATTCGGATCAAGGGAAGCGTCAGGCCATTCGGCAGGCTGCATTCGAAGTGTTCTGTAGCTCTGTACCCGTGAACGCGATAGAGCGGTTCACCGGATAATGTGGCGCCCAATTCGAAGCGCAGGAAACCTTGCGCCGCGGCCGCCTCTTCACAAGCCCTGAGGATGCGTGCGCCAATGCCCTGGCGCGCCCAGTCCGGATGAACGAAGAAGGCCCGGATGCGAGCCGCGTCGCGGCTGGGATCGAGGAGGGCGTCGTCTCTGCCGGGCACCGCCGCACTACCAAAGAGTGTTTTCCGTTTGCTCCATCCGCCGCAGCCTACCAGGAGCGGCGCGACCTCCGCTACCAGATACGTGCCGTCTTCGATGAGCTTGCGATCCACGCCGAAGACAGTACCCAGGGCACCGTCCATTTGCGCTGAGGAGTAGTGCTGCTTCTGCAGGCCGCGGACGGATTCGGGGATCAGCAGTTCCAGTGCGGGAATGTCGTGAAGCGCGGCCGCGCGAATGATGACATCCATGAAAACAGCTTACCGGGTTAGCGGCGAGCCCAGTAACGGTCTCGTGCCTGCACGATCAGCCCTTTCTGTTTGGTGAGGAGTTGGATCTTGCGGAACTCGGAGATCCGCACCGGCACGTCTGAAACATAGCCGAGGCTGTACTGGCTGCGGAGCTCCTCTTGAATCAGGTCGAAGACCTGTTCGATGTTCAGCTTTTTGGTAACTTCGAAGAAGCCTGCTCCGGTTTCCCTGGCCATGCGCATCATGGCACGGCGGCCTTCGGCGGAATTGGAATCCGAGAAGAGGATGGCGTAGATGAGCGTATCGGCACGCTGGGCTTCTTCAATGGCACTGGAGAGGCTGGAGTCACTGCCGAAGTCCTCGCCATCGGAGAGCACGATCAGCGCCTTGCGGCCCTGCTGCGCTTTCATGACGTCTTTGGAAGCTGTGACTACCGCATCGAAGAGGAGCGTGCCGCCGCCGCTTTGATTCCGGAGCTGGTTGCGGGTAGGTGTTTCGACGAAGGCCAGAGCTGCGTCGAGTTCGCGGCGGGAGGTGGTCAGTGGCTGTCGAAACTGCACGTTCATGTCGAACTGCATGATGAAAAAGTGGTCCTTATTCTCGCGCAGCACCTGATCGATGAAACGGAAACTGGCGCCCCGCTCGGCGTCGAGCACGCGGCGCTGGCTCATGCTGGTGTCGACTAACAGGCCGATGGTGATGGGGAGGTCGGACTGACGGGCAAAATACGTAATGTTCTGGGGGCGGCCGTTCTCGAGAACCGTGAAATCTTCCTTCGCCAGCGTGTTGATGATTTCATGATTCCTGCCGAGGACGTTGGCGAGAATATTCACAACTTTCACGTCGAGCTTGAAGACTGGGTCGTCCTGGGCGTGGAGGACAGCGGAGGTTAGCAGGAGAGCGAATTCGCGGCGGGTTGTTTGCAATGGAGAGCTGGCCTCTGTTACAAGATGCTTTCGACAGCTTGCCCGTTACCGGCTTCCTCATTCGATAGATACTGAAGAGATGATTTGCCTGACCAGATGCCTGGGGGTGTGTCTCCTCACAGGCAGCCGGCCTGGCTGCGCAGCAAGGCCCTGAACTGCGCGTCGGCGTCTTGGGATCGGAACCATTCGTGATCGGCACTGGCGGAGGACGGAAGGGAATCGCGGTGGAAGTCTGGCAAGCGGTTGCGATGCAGGCGCCACAGCATTACGGTTTCGCTTTGACGCTTGATTCGAAATTGCAGCATGAGTTGAATCTGAATCTGCTGCAGCTGCGCGAGTCGGGAGCTATGGATCGAATCGTCGAAGGTTGGTTAGGAAGAGAATGACCTAACGCACCACTCCGGCCATGGGGCTGCTGGCGGAAGCATACAGCTTCTTACTCATGCGGCCGGCCAGGAACGCCATGCGCCCCGCCTCGACGCCCTTCTTCATCGCCACCGCCATCATGACGGAATCTGTCGCCGCAGCGATGGCCGTGTTCATCAGGATGCCGTCGTATCCCAACTCCATGGCGATTGCCGCGTCGGAGGCCGTGCCGACGCCGGCATCGACAATGAGCGGCACTTCGGTGATCCGTTCCCGCAGAATTTTGAGATTGGTCAGATTTTGAATGCCGAGTCCCGACCCGATGGGTGCGGCTAGCGGCATTACGGCCGCGGCACCGGCGTCGATGAGTTTGCGGGCGTTAATCAGATCATCGGTCGTATAAGGAAGCACCACGAAGCCCTCGCGGGCCAGGACTTTGGTAGCTTCGAGCAGACCTTCATTGTCCGGGAATAACGTCTGTTCGTCGCCAATCACTTCCAGCTTCACCCAATTGGACATCCCCACTTCCCTGCCCAGGCGCGCCGTGCGAATCGCTTCGTCCGCCGTATAACAGGCGGCGGTGTTGGGCAGGAGAAACATCTTTGAGGTGTCGATGTGGCCCATGAGCGAGGCTCCGCTCCGATCAGAAAGGTCCACTCGCCGTACCGCAACTGTGACCACTTGAGCGCCCGAGGCTTCGTGGCACCGGGCCATCTCTTCGAAACTCCTGTACTTACCTGTTCCTACGAATAGACGCGATTGAAATTCCCGGTCCGCGATGCGTAACGTGTCGCTCATGTTCCCATTCTAATGCTTGCCGCAACCGCTTCCACAAATGGACGGATCTCCAGGATTCAATATCCGAAATACCGAAATGCATATATTACTTTCAATGACTTAGACAAGTAATCGTTAACTTGTTTTTCATCCAATTTTTATGAAAAGATCTGGTAAACTAACCACGTCCTTCAGGAGGATTTTATGAGCCAAGTACGCTCGTGGGGTATCAGGTTCCTCACGTTAGCAAGCATCATGTTGTTGCTTTCCACGTTTGTCGTTGCTCAATCGGACACCGCTTCCATCACAGGTTTTGTGCGGGACGCCTCCGGCGCGGTGGTGCCCAGCGCAAATATCGTTATTCGCAATGAGGCTACGGGAATTGAGCGCAAAACCGTCTCCAATCCCACCGGTTATTTCATTGTTCCCAACCTTCCGCCGGCACTATACACAATATCGGTAGAAGCCACTGGATTTAAGAAGTTCGAATCGACTCAAAATAAGCTCGATCCGAATATCACCGCCACCGTTGATGTCAACCTGCAAGTCGGGTCGGCAACAGATACGGTGACCGTGGTGGCAGAGGTCGTAGGAATTCAGTCGGATTCCGCAACGGTCGGCCGCGTCATTACGCAGAAAGAAGTACAGGATACACCGTTGAACGGCCGCAATCCATTGTTTCTGGCCTTGCTGAAACCGGGCGTCAGCGGTGGTGCGCTCGCTCAGTTCAGCTTTGACCTCAGCACGGGCGGCTTGAACATTAACGGCGGCCGCACGCAGGACAACCTAATCACCTTCGACGGCGCCGTTGGCGTCCGCACGCGTTCGAATGGAACCAGCATCGGAACTGCCGATGTCGATGCCGTTCAGGAAGTACAAGTACTCACTTCCAATTACGGTGCTGAATACGGACGGTCCTCGGCCGGACAGGTGCGCATCGTCACCAAGAGCGGCGGTAAGGATTTCCATGGCAGCGCCTACGAATACTTCCGCAACTCGGCCATGAACGCGAACGAGTGGGCGAGAAACCGCGTCGTCGGCCAGCCCAACATCAGCAGCCAAGCCGCGCCGTTCCGCTACAACCAATACGGATGGAGCGTTAGCGGGCCGCTATACATTCCAAATCATTTCAACAAAGAGCGCAACAAGCTGTTCTTCCTCTTCAGCCAGGAATGGACGAAGTTCCGCCGGGAGGAACTGCAACAGCAGGTTGTGCCCACAGACGCCATGAAGCGCGGCGATTTCAGCCAGTTGCTTGGTCCCAATTCCTTCTTCGGCTCGCCGCAGTACATTCGCGATCCGTTGGCCGTCGGGAACTGCAATGCGACGGACCGGTCCGCTTGTTTTTCGGGCAATATCATTCCGGCCAGCCGCTTAAGCCCGCAGGGTGTCGCGCTGCTGAATTCCTATCCGTCGGTCACGCCAGGGTTTTCTCTGGGGCGCAATAACTACCTGATTTCCCCACTCCGTCTTGACAACCAGCGGAAGGACACGGGAGCAGTAGACTATCTGCCGAAGGAAAATCATTACATCCGGTTCCGCGTACAGAATTTCTCGTTGTTCCACAAAGATTCGAACCGCGGCGGTACCGACATTGCGCCCGCGCAATTGGATCGTCCGAACCAGACTGCATCACTGAACTACATTTGGACGGTGTCACCGACTGTTGTGAATGAATTCCTGCTGAGCGCCAGCGCTGACCACGTCAAAATCAGCGTGATTCCCGGCAAGTATGAGCGCAGCAAGTACGGCATCAATTATCCGTATATCTTCCAGCAGAAGGAAATCTTCGACAAGGTTCCGACTACGGAGATTGCGAACTTCGCTACAATCGACGGCGGACCTTATCCATCCTCCTCGGCCGGCCCGATCTATGACCTTTCGGACAACCTGACGAAGGTTGCCGGCAATCACACGTTCAAGTTCGGCGGCGTTTGGGAGCGGCAAGGCCAGAACGATTTCGACCAGATTAACGTGAACGGCGTTCCGGGCGGCACCAACAACCAGAACGGACGTTTCGTGTTCAACGATTCGCGTCCCGGCGGCTCTAACCTGGCGATCGCCAACGCTGCGCTGGGTCTCTACACGACCTACGCGGAACTAGGAACCCGCGCCTATACGCCGTATCGCGGCAATATGTGGGAACTCTATGCGCAGGATTCGTGGAAGGTAAACACCAAACTTCACCTTGACTACGGTTTGCGTTACACGGTGATTCAACCGTATTACAGCTTGTGGCGGAACATGTCCGTCTTCGACCAGGCATCGTACGACCCATCGAAGGCGGTTCAATTGAGCCCGACGACCGGTTACGTGATTCCCGGCACCGGAGACATCTACAACGGCGTGATCATTCCCGGCAGCGGCTTTACTAACGAGGCGAAGGGCCGCTTCCCTGCCTCCACAGACTCGCAGTACACCCGTCTGTTCAAGGGCAGCAAGGAATACTCCAAGACCCATTACGACCAGTTCCAGCCCCGTTTGGGCCTGGCATACGCGGTCTCCGACAAGATGGTATTCCGCAGCGGCGTCGGCCGTTATTTCACCCGCCTGGGCGTGAGCGATTCCGTGTTCCTCGGCGGTAATCCTCCGTTCCAGCCCACCGTTTCCACATCCAACGGCCTGGTAGACAATCCTGGAGCAGCAGCAGCGGCCGGATCTGTACCGTTCCCGCTTACGCTGACATCACAGGATCCGATCTTCAAGAATCCGGAATCCTACCAGTGGAACGCGACCGTTCAACGCGAAGTAATGAACGGCACAACCGTAGAAGTGGCTTATGTGGGCCGCCGCGCCATCCATCAACAGCGCGAACGCAACATCAATCAACTGCAACCGGGCACCGTGCAGGCAAACCCCGGCGTCAACCCCGACTTTCTGCGGCCCTACAAAGGCTTCGCGGTAATCCGGGTAACCAACAACGATGCAAACGCTACGTACAACGGCCTGCAGATCGCGGTCAATAAGCGGTACTCGAAAGGCTTGGCATACGGGCTCGCCTATACGTACTCAAAGAGCATGGATGACGGATCCGCCCAGCGGGACATCCTTCCGAATGCTTTCAATGCTCACAATTTGTGGGGGCCGTCCGATTTTGATCGCCGCCACGTCTTTGTCGGAAATGTCATGTACGAATTGCCCTTCTTCCGGGAGAAGAATATGATGGGCACACTGTTGGGCGGATGGCAGATTGGAATGCTGGTGCAACTGCAGAGCGGCGTTCCTCTGACCGTTGGCACTGGCGACGACGTCGCGGGTGTGGGACCTGGCAATGGATCCGGTGTGGGTACCGGGTCTGCTAACGGGACATCCAACAACAGCATGCCGCCGACTATCTACAACATCGTCGGCGATCCTCATTTGTCCAGTGCGACGTTCTCCAACAGCGCCTCGGATCCGACGTCGTACTTCAACACGGCGGCCTTCGTGAAACCGAATGCCGGCACGTTCACCACGCAAAGCAACCGCAACGTGCTCTACAATCCGGGTTTCCAGAATTGGACCGCTTCGCTGTTCAAGACTTTCCGGATTGGCGACCGTCAAGGGGTTACGTTCCGGTCGGAATTCTACAACTTCCCGAATCATCCGAACTGGAGCAACGTAGATAGCGTGAACCCGACGGCCGCGAGCTTTGGAAAGGTGCTCAACAAGAATTTTGAGCGCACCCTCCAATTGAGCTTGCGTTACCAATTCTAAAACTGAGTTGGCTGTGATTCCTGGCCCCGGGTGCTTCGGCATCCGGGGCATTTTCTTTTTCGTAGGTACACGTTGCGATAAGATGAACATCTCTATGCTTTTCCGCGGTTTTCGCCGGTGCTCCGTAGCAGGCGCGATGGTGCTGTCGCTGGCGGGAATATGCTCGCCGCAGCAAGCGGCCCCTGATGAATTCGCACAAACCGTTCGCCCAGTGCTGATGCAGAATTGCGCAGCGTGCCACAATCCGGCGAATCCGAAGAACCGGATCAACTTTCTGAAAGCCGCCACCGCGCGGGACTTGCAATCGAACCGCGGGCTTTGGCGCGATGTCGCTGTGCAGTTGCGGAACCGCACCATGCCGCCCGTCGAGTCAAAGCTGACGGAGGACGACCGTCTGCGTGTGGCTACATGGATTGACGGGCGGCTTCGCGAAACCGCTTGCGACGCAGGGGACTATGCCGGCGCCGTGGCACTGCGCCGCCTCAATCGCCGTGAGTACCACAATACGATCCGCGATCTTCTGGGCGTGGACTACAACGTTTCCGAATTGTTCCCGGCAGACGGCACGGGAGGCGCGGGCTTCGATACGAACGGAGAGACGCTGTTCATTCCTCCGCTCTTGATGGAACGGTATATGGAGGCGGCGCAGCAGATCGTCGACCGCGCCCTGGTGACTCCGGATCTGGTCAAAAGCATTCCGTCGGCCCAGCTGCTGCCGGTGGATGCGGGCGCTGCTTCGACGCGCATTCTGAATCCCGGCGGGGAGCTTTCCGCACCGCTGTCCATCTATATCGATGGCGACTACACGGTGCGTGTGGCGTCAGTACGAAAGGACGCGATGGGTTCGTTATCGCTAAAGATCGATGGAGGCACGGCGGTTCCGCTTGCGATCCCACAGGGACGTGGCGGTGGCAACCCGCGTCCTGCACGCCCACCTGTATTCCAGGTTCAGGTCCGGCTGGCACGGGGGCTTCGCCTGCTTACAATTGCTGCCGATGCGGCGCCTGTTCCCATTGTTTCGCTGGCCATTGAACAGAAGGCAGTGGAACCCGCAGCGGAGAAACTGGCGCTGCACTATCGATTGCTGGGAGTGGAACCAGGCGGAGAACTGTTGCAGCCGAAGAGAGTAGCCGAGCAGGTGCTGCTGTCCTTCCTGCGAAAGGCGTACAGGCGGCCAGTGGAAACGGAAGACGTCGTCCCGTTTCTGAAGCTGTATGACCGCGCGGCGGAGCGAGGCGATCCGTTTGAAGAGCGCATGAAACTCGCGTTTAAGGGCATTCTCGTCAGTCCGCAGTTTCTGTTCAAGATCGAACATCGCAGCAGCAAGCCCGGCATTTATCCGCTGGGTCAATACGAGCTGGCCAACCGCCTCTCCTACTTTCTTTGGTCCACGATGCCCGACGAGGAACTGAACCGGCTGGCTGAGCAGGGTAAGTTGCAAGATCCGAAGGTGCTGACGTCGCAAGCCGAGCGGATGTTGGACGATCCGCGCTCGCGCACCTTCAGCAGCACGTTTATCGGCCAGTGGCTGGGCACGCAGGACCTGGGCGGCCGAGCGGCGCCGATGCTGACCGAGCTGCAGGCCTTCTACACTCCCCCGGTAGCGGCGGATCTGCGGGCCGAACCGATTCTGCTGTTTCAACGCATCCTGGGCGAAAACAGGAGCCTGCTGGAGTTACTCAGCGCGGATTACACCTACATGACCGAGCGGTTGGTGAAGTTCTACCAGCTCGAGGACAAGTTTAAGGATTTTCACGCTACCCAGCCTCAGTTGGTGAAGTGGCCCGATGACCGGCGTGCCGGGGTGATCAATTCAGGTGCGGTGATGGCCATTACATCGCATTACCGCCAGACCAGCCCCGTGCTACGCGGCGCGTGGGTGTTGGATACATTGCTGGGGACGCCGGTTCCTCCTCCGCCGCCGAACGTACCGGCCCTGGAGCCCGTGAAGTGCCTGGAGAACTGCGTGACAGAGGCGAAGACAGCGGTCGGGATGCGGCAGCGGATCCTCAATCATCGCGTCAATCCGGCGTGCTCGGCTTGCCACAACCTGATGGATCCCATCGGCTTCGCGCTGGAGCACTTCGACTGGACAGGCCGCTGGCGCGATAAGGAATTCGATGGATCGTCGATTGACACAACGGGTTCCTTGCCGTCGGGTGAAAAATTCGACGGCTCGGCCGAGTTGCGCAAGGTGCTGCTCGACAGGAAGGACGACTTCCTGCGGCATCTGACGGGTAAAGTGCTCGGGTACGCGCTGGGGCGCAGCCTGCAGGACGGAGACAGTTGTACTGTGCAGCATATGGCCGATGCGCTGCGTAACGACGGATACCGGGCGCGGACCTTGCTGCGGGAAGTTGTGCTGAGCGTTCCATTCCGCAACAGCCAAGGCGGCAAGGTGGAGGTGGAAGCGGCGCCGCCGCCTCGAAAGCGTGTGGGTCCAATGGTAGTAAAGTGAGAGGGGAAGCCGGATGACAAAGAGAATCTCTCGGAGAACCGTATTGCGCGGCGCGGGGGCGGCCCTGGCGCTGCCCTGGATGGAATCGATGGTCTCCGCGGCGACGCCTTCGGGCAACCAGGCAACGCTTTCCGAGCCGCCCCTGCGCTCCATCTTTATGTACATGCCGAATGGGGTGCGTCCGGATTTCTGGACCCCGGCCGGTGATGGAGAAAGCTACGAGATTACGCCACACCTGAAGCCTTTGGAAAGCCTGAAGAACGACTTCCTGTTGCTGGAGAATCTCTGGAACGCCAAAACCGTGGGACGCAACGGTCACTGGCCGAAGGTGCCGGCGTGGCTATCGGGCGGCTATGTCGAACGCACGTCCGGAGACGACCTGGATTCCGGCGGCACGACGGTGGATCAACTGGCGGCCCAACGGATCGGTGACCGCACGATGCTGCCGAGCTTTGAGCTTGGCCTGGAAGCAACACGCAGCGGAATCGATACGGCGGGCGGCGGGTTTGCTCGCATGTACGGATCGTTCATCTCCTGGCGCGACCCGCATACGCCGGTGCCGAAAGAGATTGTTCCGCAACTCGCGTTCGACCGGTTGTTCCGCTCGAATAAGACTCCGGTTATCTCCAGCTTGAATCCAAATGATCCGGCTGTGTTGACGGCGCTGCAGAGGGACGACAGCAGCATTCTCGACATGGTGAGCGATCAGGCAAAGACCCTGCGTAGGGAGGGAAGCTCCAACGATCGCGTACGGCTCGACGAATACTTTGAATCTGTGCGTTCGGTGGAACAGCGGCTCGCGGCGGCGCTGCGGCCGCAGAAGCGCTGGATCAACAAGGGCAAATTCCCGCTGGAACGCCCCGGCCCCGGCATTCCCGCGACACGTCCGGAGCATATGCGCCTGATGATGGACATCATGGTGCTGGCGTTGTGGAGCGACACAACGCGGATCGGCACCTTCATGACGGCCGATGCGCAAACGAACGAAGACTTCTCGTTTCTGCCGGGCGTCAAGGGCGGCTTCCATTCGCTTTCGCATCACGCGGAGATCGCCGCGACCAAGAAGCAGTATGAGACGTGCGTGACGTGGCATGTGGCGCAGGTGGCCTACTTTCTGAACAAGCTGAAGAGCCTGGATGAGGGCGGGACTTCGCTGTTGGATAACTCGATGGTGATGTTCGGCCACGGCATCAAGTGCGGCAACCTGCACCTGGAAGAAAATCTTCCCATCGCGCTGGCCGGCGGTGGAAAAGGCACGCTGCGCGGAGGCCGCCGCCTGCGCTACGAAAAGAAAACACCGCTATGCAATCTCTACCTGAGCATGCTGGACCGCATGGGCATCAAGGAGAAATCGTTCGGCGACAGCACGGGATTGCTGACCAACCTGAGCTAAGGAACGGCCTGGGCAACTTAGGCTCTTGACCGACAGACAGACCTGCTGTACCATGTCAGTAGGTACAGTAAAGATTGCTCTTCAAACTCAACCCTTCCGCAGGCCAGCCACTTTATTTGCAGGTGATGCAGCAAGTCCGTTATGCGATTGAAACCGGCGTGCTGCAAGACGGCGACCTCATGCCCGGGATACGGACCCTTGCCGAAGAATTAGTCGTGAGTCACAATACGATCGCCAAGGCCTATACGGAACTGCAGCACGAAGGATGGCTGGAACTGCGCCAGGGCTTAGGCGCATTCATCTGTACCAGGCAACTCACGAACAAGCCGGAGAGGGTTCGCGTTGCCCAGAAGCGGGCAAGGGAGTTCGTTGCGCTACTGCGCGCCGACGGGTTTTCCAACGACGAGATTCAACGGTTTCTCGAAGCCGAGATTTTGTTTCCAACAGAAGCAGTGAGGAAATAAATGATTTGCGAGCCAGTTATTGAAACATTCGGGTTGAGCAAGTCTTATGGTGGTTTCGAAGCCGCCAAGGACTTGACATTCCAGGTCCTCGGACCGCGAATCACCGGATTTCTAGGCCGTAACGGAGCGGGCAAGAGCAGCACCATCAAGATGCTGTTAGGTATGATCCGGCCCACTTCGGGGACGGCAACGGTGCTCGGTCATCGGATCGACGATGCGAAACAGAGCCTCGAAATTCGCCGTAAAGTGGCCTATGTGGGAGAAGACAAGGGCCTCTATGCGTACATGACAGTCGAACAGCTGATCTGGTTTACGCGTTCGTTCTATCCCGATTGGCGGCCGGAGATCGAGAAGCGTTTACTCGAGGAATACCAGCTTCCTCCGCGGCGGAAGGTCAAGGCGCTATCGAAAGGCATGCGTACGAAACTGGCGTTGCTATTAGCGCTCTCGCGACGCCCGGCGCTCATGATTCTGGACGAACCAACCGAAGGTCTTGACCCCGTATCGATCGAAGATTTGTTGCGCACGATCACCTCCATAACGGCGGACGGTACATCCGTATTCTTTTCGTCACACCAGTTGAATGAGGTTGAGAGGATCGCCGATGCCGTGCTCATGATCGACCGCGGGAAACTTGTGCTGAATTTTGCGATGGACGAACTGCGCGAGAACTACCGCCGCGTCACGGTGGGGTTCGACCGGTCCGCGCCAAGTATCGACCTTCACTTGCCGGGAATCGAACGCGTGCGCAGCGATGGACGCCAGTTGAGCGTCCTTGCCAGCCGGAACTCGGATGCCATCGTCGAGTGGGCACGCAGGTGCTCTGCGACCTCCATCGATACCCAACCGGTCAGCCTGCGAGAGATCTTTCTCGATACAGTTCAGATGGGGCCAGAGGCAACGAGCTCGCGATGACGCTGTGGTACAAAACCTGGCGTGAGACGCGCATGCGTTTCTTATTGAGCGCCTCGATTCTTAGCTGGGTTTGCGCCGTGATCATCCTCACGAATCACGGCGCGCGGGGGCAAGCCAATCCTCCGATCCCGTATGTCGAGTATGTCTGGCAGGCCGTGTACAAAGGGTATGCCCAGGACTTCTTCAGCATTCTGGTCATCGTCCTCGCCGGCGGCAGTCTTTTGCAGGAGCGTTCGCATGGGACAGTCGGGTTCACGCTCGCACTGCCTGTGAGCCGGACCCGATTGATGGCGACGCGGGCCGTGGTGGGCCTATCGCAGGTGACGGTTCTCGCCTTTCTGCCTGCCTGCGTGCTGATCGGGTTATCTCCGGTTCTCGGCGTCTTCTATCCGCCAATGCAGGCGCTTCAGTTCGCTGTTCTGTGGAGTGCGGGAGGAACGATCATCTTTGCGGGGGCGCTACTTCTAGGGACTGTTGTCGAGAGTGAATACTCGAGTTGGATCGCGTCATTTCTGTGCATGATGCTGTACTCGGCCGCGGTCAATATCACTGTTTTACAACGCTACCCGAACCTGAATTTCTTTAAGATGATGAGCGGCGCGCAAATGCCGTATCTGGACGCCGTGACGTTCACCATTCATGGCCCATTGCCGTGGGCGATCATCACCACGGTTTTGGTTACGGCGGTCTTTCTCATGGCACTTGCCAACCGCCTCACCCAACTGAGGGACTACTGATGACGCTGCGCTACAAAGCCTGGCGCGAAAGCCAGATTCGCTTTCTCATCGCAGCCGCGTTACTGGCCGCCGTATGCGCCATCGTGATCCTGCTGGAACAGCAGTTTCGCGCACAGTTGAACGCAGCTAGGGCGCCTCTGAATTCTTACACGGGCTACATATACCTCCGTATTTACGGCGGCTTTGCGCGCGGGTTGTTCCTGATTCTGGCGCTGATGTTGGGTCTGGGCGGGCTCCAGCGGGAAAAGGCGCACGGATCGATCGGATTCACTCTCGCCTTGCCGTTACGCCGGTTCAATCTGGTGGCGGTGCGTGCGTTCGTCGGACTTTCCGAAGTGGTTCTGCTGGCCGCTCTGCCAGTGGCGCTTGTGCCTACCCTGTCGCTGCTCGCTGGGCAGTCCTATCCATTCGCTCAGTGCCTGCAGTTCGCGCTCTTGTGGATTGCCGTCGGGTCGGCGGTCTTTAGCGTGGCGTTTCTGACCTCAGTGGCGGTTGCCAGCGAGTACACCGCGCTGGCCATCTCCCTGGTGCTGTTCTATATCTACCCACTGGCCATACGCTTTGGCCCCTTGCGCGGTTGGCCGTTGCACATTCACTACATCATGAACGGAACCGGTATGCCATACTTCGATCCGGCGAGGGACCTCCTCATTGGCCCGGTGCCCTGGTTGATCCTCGGTACTGCTATGGCGGTGGCGATGGGTTTGCTTTCACTGGCGGCTTGGATCACTCAACGGCAGGACTTCGCGTAGCGAGAGCCACCGCGCGAGACATGCGCCGGGCCGCATCTAGCACGTAAGCCCGCGACCATCGCCAGGACCGCCATGGAGCTTCCGAACGGGGGCGGGCTGCTTCACATTGGCGGCGTTGCTCTGGTTGAGCGGCGAACACTTCGTGGCTTCTGGAGAATCACAATTTGATTCAAAACGGCCGGATCCGTTTCGAGTTCCGCAGCGCCGGGCGGGAACCCGTTGGCGCTCAAGATGTAGGTGATGATATCGACACACTGCCGTCGGCTCAGCTTGCCGGGACCACCCGAGGGCATAGTCCGGAGGGTGAAATCCACGAGAAGGCCCACGGATTTGTCATGCCACTTTTCGAGAAAATCCTTGTCCGCGAGCGGCGGAAAATTCTCCCCTCCCAGTAAGTCCTCACCATGGCAGCGCGCGCATAAGGAATTGTAAATCCTCCGGCCGCGGCCGGCCTGGTCCTTGGAATAGACGCCTTTCCAGACCGAGTGCGGGGCACCAATTGCGCAGCACACCACAATCAGCAAACCGGCTAAGACACGCATGCCGGACCTAGTTACTGGTGGACATTCCCACGTCACTCATCCAGTCCTGCACGCGGTGCAGCCAGGTGGTTTTGATGACTCCCGTGGCCGTTGGCCGGTAGCCGAATCCATGGCCGCCGCTGTTGTAGATGTGGAGTTCGGCCGGCACTCCGGCTTTCTTCAGGGCCTGGTACAAAACAGGAACAGCCGCTGCAGGGCCGCGGTCATTGTCGGCGCAGAGCATGAATGTGGGCGGAGTGTCCTTGTCCACGTTTACCGTCTCCGCCTTGATTCCTGGATAGATCAGGATCTGATAATCCGGTCTGGAACTCTGGCGCTCCACGGGATCGGCAGCGCCGGCGTGGCCCGCATCGAAGCGAGTAGAAGCCATCACCGCGACTTCTCCGCCGGCGGAAAAGCCCATGATGCCGATCTTCGCCGGATTCACTCCCCACTCCTCGGCGTGCCTCCGGACGGTCCGGATGGCCCGCTGCGCATCGGCGAACGGGTGCTCAGGGATCTTGTAAGTGGAGTCCGGTTCGCGTGCCAGGCGGTATTTCAACACGAACGCGGCCACGCCGATGCCGTTCAGCCACTCGGCCACGTTTGTCCCTTCGGTGTCGATGGAGAGAAATCGGTGCCCGCCTCCCGGGGCGATAATCATAGCCGCGCCGGTCGCCTTCTGCTTCGACGGCAGATAGATGGTTAGCGACGGGTTATGAATATTCGAAACCTTGAGCGAATCGCCTGGCTTGGCAGGCTGTGTGACTACCTCTACCCGCCCGGCCATGGCTTCGGATCCGGGTGCACCGCCGGACCATAACGGCAATACATCCCCGTTCCTGACCGCGAAGGCAGAAGACGAAATCAACAGCAGGGTCAACATTGACTTTGTGAGCATGGCGAGTATTATCTTACATGCGGAGCCGGCACTTCGTCTGTCTGCTCGCGCACTTGCCCGTGCAACCGCTCGTGCAAGGTGACCGTATCAAGATCCCCCGTCCATCGGGCGATGACCAGGGTAGCCACTCCGTTGCCGATCACGTTCGTTATTGCCCGCGCTTCCGACATGAACCTGTCAATACCCAAGATCAGGGCGAGGCCCGCAACCGGAATATTTCCCACCGCCGACAGGGTGGCGGCCAATACGATGAAGCCGCTTCCGGTGACACCGGCTGCGCCCTTGGATGTGAGTAGCAGCACTGCCAGCAAAGTAATCTGCTGCATCAACGTCATCACTGTGTTCGTGGCCTGGGCAATGAATACAGCGGCCATCGTCAAATAAATAGCTGTGCCATCCAGGTTGAACGAATAGCCCGTGGGAATCACCAGTCCTACCGTGGCCCGGCCGGCGCCGAGGCTTTCCAGCTTGGCCATCATCCGCGGCAATGCGGCCTCTGAGGAAGATGTGCCCAGGACAATCAGGATCTCTTCCCTGATGTAACGGACGAAACGCCAGATATTGAAGCCGTGCGCGCGGGCTATGATCCCCAGCACGCCGAAAATGAAAAACACGCACGTCAGATAGAAAGTGCCCATCAGCTTTGCTAACAGCAACAGGCTGCCGATGCCGTACTTGCCGATGGTGAATGCCATGGCTCCGAACGCACCGATGGGCGCAGTTCTCATGATCAGTCCGACCACGGCAAAAAGAACATGGGAAAATTTCTCGATGAATTGAAAAACCGTATTCTCGCGGGTGCCGAATTTCTGCAGCGCAATCCCAAACATCACCGCCAGCAGCAGCACCTGCAGAATCTCGCCCTTTGCGAACGCGTCGACAAACGTGGTGGGAATGATGCCGAGCAGGAAGTCCTGAATGCCGCCCATCTTTCCCGGCGCAGCGTACGATGCGATGGAGGTGGCATCCAGCTTCGCCGCGTCCACGTTCATACCGGCGCCGGGCCGCAGAATATTCACGACCAACAAGCCAAGAACCAGGGCGAACGAACTGACGACCTCAAAGTAGATCAGTGCAAGACCGCCGGTTCTTCCCACCTTTTTCAAGTCTTCGGTGCCGGCGATGCCCAGCACCACCGTGCAGAAGATGATGGGCGCAATAATCATTTTGATCAGCTTGATGAACCCGTCGCCGAACGGCTTCATCTTCTCCGCTGTCGCGGGATCGAAAACGCCAAGCAGGACTCCGCAGGCAATCGCTACCAGCACCTGGAAGTACAGCGATTGGTAAAGCGGCCTATGTGCTGCGGGAGTGCTCGTCATGGGGAGCTTTCAGCATATCGCTATCGCTCACGCCTACCAGTAGTGATGTCCGCTGGGGATTGCACCCGGGAACGCGTAGGCGTACAGCAGCACAATTACACCCACCAGCAGCGCCAGGATCACGCTGTGAATCGCCACTGCGCGCAGCAAGAGCCCTTCCTTGCCTTCCTGCCCCGTGGCCGCGCAAGCGATTACCAGCGACTGCGCCGCCATCATCTTGCCCATTACGCCACCTGCGCTATTCGCTGCACCCATTAGAATCGGGCTAAGACCAAGTTTGTTAGCCGTAATCACCTGCAGGCTGCCGAACAGAGCATTGGACCCCGCGTCCGTTCCGCTGAGCGCGACGCCCAGCCATCCGATGAGGGTGCCAAAGAGTGGGAACATGACCCCGGTATGCGCCAGGGCCAGGCCGAGGGTGGCGTCCATTCCGGAGTAGCGGGTGAGGTATCCCAGGCTGAGCATGGCCAGAATAGCCGCGACGCTGAACCGCAAGCGCACCAGAACGTTAAGAAACACGCGCAATGTTTGGGCCAGGGAGAGGCCAAGCAAGGGGCCGGCCAACATTCCTGCAAGGAACGTCCCGGTGCCCACGGTGGACAACCACGCAAAGTCGAAGATGGCCGGTTCCGCATAGGGTTTGGGCACCGCAGGTACCTGCCGGAACACTTGCAAGTGCAGGCCCGGCACGGGGAACTTGACGGAGTACGAGTCCAGAACCTTGCCCACGAAAGGCAATCCCCAGATCACCACGAACACCGACAGCAGCAAGAATGGCGACCAGGCGAGGAACACACGGCCCATCGTCAATGGCGCCTGGCCCACTGGCTTTGCCGGCGGCTTCCAATCCGGAAACTCCCAAACCGTGGACGGTTTCCAGACCTTGCCGAAAAACACCGCCAGGATCAGCAGCGTGCCGATGCCGCCGATGATGTCTACCAGCGAAGCGTCCATGAAGTTCGACCAAAAGAATTGGAACGCCCCGAACGAGACCCCGCAAACCAGCAAGCCCGGCCACACAGCCAGCGTGTCTTTCGTGCTGGCCACCATGCGCACCAGCCAGAAGGGAAGCACCAGGGTGGTGAGCGGCAGGATGCGGCCAACCATGGCACTGAAATCCGGCTCGGGCAGGCCGGTCACCGCCGTGAGGGTTCGAATGGGATTTCCGAGTCCGCCAAAGGCCACCGGAGCCGAATTGGCGATGAGGCAGAGCACCGCGGTCTGAAACGGGGGGAAGCCGACGCCGATCATCATGGCCGCCGTAACCGCTACAGGAGCTCCGCCGCCGCCCGCACCCTCCAGCAGCGCGCCGAAAGCAAAGGCGATCAACAACACTTGCAGACGAAGATCTCCGGTGATGGCCGAGATGGATTGTTTCAATACTTCAAACTGCCCCGACTCCACTGTGACTTCATACACAAACACCGCTGCGACTACCACCCAGGCAATGCGAAAAAGCCCGTACACCAAACCATGCGCCACCGCGCCCGCCACCATGCGGGCGGGCATTCCGAAGACCGCGATCGCCACTACAATGGCCACCACGAAAGCGTAAATGGCGGCCTTCCAGGCAGCCGTGCGCCGAATCGCGAGCAAATAGAACAGGCAGGCGGCCGGAATTGCCGCGGCGACAGTAGACAGGTATACGTTCCCTAACGGGTCGTAGTTCTGAGACCAGACTGGATTCATCAGCAGCTAACCTATCTCATTCGATGCTGCAATTGCTATTGGCGACGAGCGAACGGCGGTTTCTGGCCACGAGCGCGTACAGCGCGTCGCCGGCAGGTTGAAATAAAGGAGAAAAAAGCACCAGCAGGATGGCTACAACGATATTGCGGAACCGCGAGTCCCCCGGGCCGGGAGCGGCCAAAACCGTATAGGTTACGAGGTACGAAACCGGATTACACAGCACCATCATCTTGAACGCGCGGAAGCCGGAATAGATGCGATCGCCGTTGATCAGATAGAGCCGTTTGGCGGCGTCTGCATCGCTAATGCCGTAGCGTGACCCTACGCCCGATTGATACGGCCGCCATTCCAGCAGATGTTCCAGGTCGAGGCGTTCCACCCAGCCTTTTGTCAGCGCGCAGAAGCCGCAATCGCCATCGAAAATCACCAGCATGGGCGAAGTGGGCCAGGATGCGAAAGCAAGCATTGAGGCGGTCATGGCGTAAAAGAACATGGTGAACGTGCTGCCGGTGAAGAACAGCATGGAGGAATGCAGCACCAGGTTGCCCCAGATTCCGAGCGGATACAACCGGCGCACCAGGAATACGACGCTCAGCCCCAACTCAGTGGCAATCGTGAACCAACTGATCGCTTTTGCCAGTACCAGCGCAGGCAGATAAGACGAAATGGCCAGGAAAAGAGGCTGATGCAACCGGTTGACAGCCCAGTTCTGAAAGAAGACTCCTGACCGCCAGTCCGGGTCGAGCAGCTTGTTCGACCCGGCGCCGAAATACACCAGCACCAGTTGCAGGCGGATCATCCACGGTCCCCTGGCCGGTTCATACAGCCCGGTCAGGAACAGGATGAACCCGCAGAACGTCTTGTTGTTCCCGTAATATGCTTTCGACGCCAGCACGCTGACGATGATGGTCATGCCGAGCACAAACGCCGACAGCCGCACCGATCGATTGAACAACAGCGCGAATGCTGACGCCACAAAAACCACCTGCAGCGTGCGCTGAAACAGCACCGGCGGCAGAAGATCCAGGCCGGGGATGAACGGCAGAAACGGATCGGGCAGGAGAGCGACATGGTTCGTCAACAGCAGTGCGATGGCGATGGCCTTCGCCATCACCAGCAGATTCACCGGCAGCATGGTGCCGCCGCAGCGCAGCGGATTCCAGGATGGCCCGGTTATTGCGGCGGCCATCGCCAAACCTGTTCCTCTTTTCCGTTTACGCGAAAGCGCATGACGACATGCGCCGGATTGCCGCGGCCGTAGCTCTCTTCGTACCCCTGGACTATATCCATCACATGCTGTGGCGAACGGTTATCCGTCCCATTCTGAGGACGGCGATACCGCGCGCGCACTTCTTTCGCGCTCAGTTCCCGGCCGTCTACCTTCACCTGCAGCCTGTACTCGGTTTGAATGTCGAATGGAGCCCAGCAGAAGTAGCGTGATGGCACAAATCGCGCATAAACGATCATCGCAACCTGGAACAGCAGCAGCACGGCGGCCGCGGTAGTTTTCATCGGAACACGAAATTTACGATACTGAAAGGCCGCCAATGTGTCAAATTAGGGAGAGTGCCTTCGGATTCCCTGTTTTCCCCCTTAACCATTCGCGGTGTTACCTTGCGCAATCGCATGGCCGTCTCTCCCATGTGCCAATACTCCAGTAACGACGGCTTTGCCAACGACTGGCATCTGGTTCATCTTGGCAGCCGCGCTGCCGGGGGCGCCGGGTTGGTGATAGTGGAGGCCAGCGCCGTAACGGCGGAAGGGCGCATCACTCCGGAAGACCTTGGCATCTGGAAGGACGAACATATCCCGATGCTCTCGCGCATCGCCGCATTTATTGAAACACAGGGTGCGGTTCCCGCAATTCAGCTCGCCCATGCGGGGCGCAAGGCCAGCAACCGGCGTCCGTGGGATGGTGGAACAACAATTTCACTGGCCGATGGTGGTTGGACGCCCGTGGCGCCCAGTCCCCTTCCCTTCCGGCCGGAAGATCAGCCGCCTACCGAACTGGCGACATCGCAACTGGAACAAACGGTGCAGGCATTTGTGAGTGCCGCAGG
Organism: Bryobacteraceae bacterium; assembly: GCA_040002435.1. GTDB lineage: Bacteria > Acidobacteriota > Terriglobia > Bryobacterales > Bryobacteraceae > JANXXV01. Next base: position 11,488 of record JBDUEM010000052.1, on the reverse strand, counting down.
GCGGGCACAGCAGGCTGGATTCCACATCATCGAACTACACGCTGCCCACGGGTACCTGCTTCATGAGTTCCTCTCTCCGCTGAGCAACCACCGGACCGACGAATACGGAGGCTCGCTGGAAAACCGTATGCGCTTTCCTCTGAGAGTGATCCAGGCGCTCCGCGCTGCCTGGCCGGCGGAGTACCCCCTTTTCGTCAGAATCTCCGCCAGCGATTGGATGGAGGGCGGCTGGGATATCGGCCAGTCCGTCGTATTCTCCCGCCAAGCGGCCGCTTTGGGGGTTGACCTGATCGATGCTTCCTCTGGCGGACTGGCGATTTCGGCGAGGATACAGACCGGGCCGGGCTACCAGGTTCCCTTCGCGGAAAGGATCAAAGCGGAGGCCGGTGTCCTTACGGGGGCAGTGGGAATGATCACGGAAGCCGGGCAAGCTGACGCAGTGATACGAGAGGGTAAGGCAGATATTGTATTGCTGGCCCGGGCGACTCTGCGCGATCCTTATTGGATGCACCACGCTGCGGAGACACTGGGAATCCAGCCCCATGTCCCTTCGCAATATCTCCGTGCATTCTAGGAACCAAAATTAGTGTTCGCTCATCTAACAATTAGACCTATGGACTGGCACATCATTAATCACCGCGACTACATCGATGGACCGTTCGAGACGTTTCAAGATGCCTTGAACGAAGCGCTCGTATTGGGAAACGATACCCGCTCCGCGCCCAGAGTTGGCCGGAAGGCACGCGACTTCTACGTCTATCGGCCTCCGTACGACCGCAAAGAACAATGGCAGGCGGAGTACTGGATTTGCACCAAACCGGCGGCGTTAGGACAGGGAATGCCGGAAGCTCTTTTTGATCCGCAGACGAAAGCCGCATAACCCTACCAGCGGTACGCCGCCTTGGAGTTCTTCCAGAAATACTTGTCGGTAGCTTCCTGGCCCTTTGAGGAGAAGTACTCGCGCACCACTTTGAAAACGGTGGAATACGGCGCGATCTTTTCGCTGACGGGCCAGTTGCTGCCATACACGAGGCGATCTGCGCCGAAAGCGTTCCAGAGTTCATCCAGGGCCGGCCGGTAGTAGGCCGCGTCGTCGGGGACTCGTCCGTTCACGTTGCGGAGTACTCCCGAGACCTTCGAGTAGACCTGCGGGCGCCTGCCTAACTCCGCCATGGCGGCTTGGTAGGCCTTGCGCGGTTCTTCGTCCTTCGGCGCGTCGAATGGCATGTGATTAATCACCACTCGCAGGTTCGGTACGTGATCGGTCAGCCTGACCAATTGCGCCAGCAGCGCTGGAGGACCAATGGCATCCAATTCCAACCCCGCCCCAGCCATCTGTTTCAGATCCGCCAAAAACTCCGGCCCGTCCTGAATTTTCCCCAGCCGGATGCCTCGAAACAGCCGGTTTTTATGAAACCGCTCCAGGTTCTTGCGAAAGTCGGGAGTGCCCGGTTCCAGGTGCCCCACCGAGCCGACGATCACGGGGTTCTTCGCGGCAAGATCCAGAACCCACTGGTTGTCCTCCAGCCAGGCGCTTGCCTCCACCTTGATGACGCCGGTGACGCCGAACGGCTTGGTCACGCGCACGAATTCGTCGGGCAGTACCGTCCGATAAAGCAGCGTCTCGGTTTTGGAGGGCCATGGGACACCCTGCGCACGCGACGGATCGTAGAAGTGGGCATGGGTATCGATTACGGTCAATGGGAGGGTAGTGGCTGCCGGAAGAACTACGGCCCCCGCTGCGGCGCTCAGAAAGGTTCGGCGATTCATGGCAGTGCGAAGGTGATCAAAGAGCCATCGTTGCTGACGGCAATGTATTGTACGCCATCAACTGCGTAGGAGATGGGCGAACTGCGGATCTCCGCGCCGGTCTGGTATTTCCAAAGCTGCTTGCCGTTCTTTGCATCCAAACCGATGAGATAACCATCCTTCGATGCGGCAAACAGCACTCCACCGGCGGTGGACAGCACACCGGCCGCGTGCGAGCCGAGCTGCAGCGGATAGTTCCAGCGCGCCGTGCCCGTCAGGGGATCTATGGCCCGAATGAATCCCGGTGTCTTCACCACGTCATCCAATTGCTGTCCGGTGCCCACGTAGGGATCACCCGGCTTTGGATCCTTCGTCAGGCTGCTGTATACGGCGCAGGCTTCAATCACGCTGACGTAGAACAATCCGGTATTGCCGTCATAGGAAGGGGAGCTCCAGTTCGTTGCGCCTGTTGCGTCCGGACAAACGTAGTTACCTTCCGGCGTGGGATCCGTGTTTGGAATCACGATGGGGCGGCCCTTCGCGTCTATTCCTTTAGCCCAGGTCTGTTTCGCGAACGCCTTGCCTAGCAGAAACTCGCCGGTCTCGCGATCCAGCACATAGAAGAAGGCATTCCGGTTTGCCTGAATCAACAACTTGCGCGGTTTGCCGCCGAAGTTCGCGTCGATCAACACCGGAGTTTCATTGGCATCCCAGTCGTGGGTGTCATGCGGCGTAAATTGGAAGTGCCATTTCAGCTTGCCGGTCTTCGGGTCGATCGCGAGCACGCTGCAGGTGTAGAGATTGTCGCCAAGGCGCACGGAACCGTCGTAGTCCGGCGATGGGTTGCCGGTGGTCCAGAAGACTGTATCGGTGGCAGCGTCGTAGGTTCCCGTCATCCAGGTGGGCCCGCCGCCGGTTTCGGCCGACTTGCCCGACCAGGAAGCAAGATTCGGATCGCCAGGCTGCGCCACGGAAAAGACGCGCCAGAGCCGCTTTCCGGTAGCTGCATCGTAGGCGTCCACAAACCCCGTCAAGGCACATTCCCCGGCGGTCACTCCGACAATGATCTTGCCGTCAATCGCCAGAGGTGCGTGAGTAATGGAAAAGCCTTTCTTGTAATCGTCCACAGCGATGTCGAAGATAACGTTGCCGGTCTTTGCGTCGAGCGATACCAAGTGGGTATCCAGGGTCGCCAGGTAGAGCCTGTCGCCCAGAACCGCGAAGCCGCGATTCGTCATCACGGTGCAATTGCTGTGGACATCGCCTGGAAGCTGCCGGCGATAGCGCCAGATGGGATGGCCCGTTTTTGCGTCCAGTGCGGCGGCGGCATTCAATGGTCCGGTAACGAACATCATGCCGTCGGCGACGATCGGCGTGGTCTCAATGTTCGATCCGCCGAACTGAAAGGTCCAACGCGCGGCGAGTTTATCGACATTAGCCGTCGTCACCGATTTCAGCCCGCTGTAGTGCGTGCCGCGGAAATCGCCCCAATAATGCAGCCAGTTCTGCGGCTCCGCTGCTGAATTCTTGAGGCGCGCGTAAGAGACATTGAAGTCCGCGGCCGGTTTCCACTGCGAGCGGTCCGGTTCATAACCTGCAGGCTGCTTGAGAAACGCAATCAAGTCATCCACCTGCTTCGGTTCCAGCTTCGCGGTGGGCATCAACGGCTGTTTCGATTCCCCGCGCCGCTGAATATCCTGTTTTCGCAGGAAGTGCAGCTTCTCCTGCGGGTCGCGCAGATAAAGGGAGAAAGTATCCTCGGTGATCACCACGCCGCGAAGAGTGGCTCCGCTCTTCAACTGCACTTCGACGGCAGGAATGTGTTTCGACAAGTCCCCGAGCGACTTGCGCAGATCCTTGGCGGAGCGTTCACGGCCAATCCTGGTAAGATCCGGACCGAAGCGCCCGCCCTGGCCTTTCAGCATATGGCAGCCGCTGCATTTCCCCGCGTCCAGGAAGAGGTGCTGACCAGCCTTTGCGTCGCCGGTGAGCGGCTCTTCCTTGCCCTCGTGTAGCGATCGCAACCAGGCCACGATGGAAGCCGCGTCCGCGTCCGAGAACGGGAACCCCGGCATCTGCGTCCCGTCAATCCCCTGCTGAATATTCCGCGCGATGTCAGTATTCTCCGCACCGTGCGCCCACTGACCCGTGGTTAAGTCTGGAGCGCGGCCGCCCTTGGCGTTAGCCCCGTGGCAGGCCGTGCAGTACTTCGCGAACAACCGTGCCCCTGAGGCAAGTTCTGTCTCATGAGGCGATTGCGCCAGGACAGGCAGCGCTGCAAAGAGCGCAATAACGAACGGACCGGATAGTTTCATGTAATCTGCTACTTTATCGCGACTTTTGCTTGCTTGAGAGTGGCCGAATCGAGAACCCAGCGACGAAGGATTTCATAACCGCGGTCGCCGGGGTTAAACCGCCGGCCGCCCTGGTGCCCATCTTCCTTACCGCTCTGTACATTCAGCGGCTTGCGCAGGAGCTTGCTTTTCTCCACGTCATTCTCATTCACGCGTTCCAGCAGCGTCATGAAGTTGCTGTAAGTCGCCTTCGCGCTGAGGTATCCGTTTTCGTCGGCGGGCATCAGAGGCATGGAGGGTACGCGGCCCGCTACGCCATGGCAACCGAGGCAGGCGAACTCGTCTTCGCGATTCGTCTTGGTAAACTCCGGCGCCACCCACTTCCGGAAATACTCAAAATTCGTCCGCCATTCTGGAGACAGCGCACTTACTTCGGGAACGTCGGGCTCAACATAGGCGGGCTTTACTTTTTCCAGAACCGGACGGATACGGGGATTTGAGTTGATATGCGCGTCCGCCGCCAGGCTGAGGGCCAAACCGCGAAGCCTTCGGTCGGCTTGCTCGTCGGTGAGTTCCTTCAGATAAAGCGACACGCTCCGGTCCCGCAGTTCCGCAAGGGGATCGGGACCGGCGGGCTTGACGCCGCGCACCTCCGGAATGGGAGAATCGTGCGTCAGCATCCATTTGATGCTGGGCAGCCAGAGCATCTCATCCATGGGAGTGTTGAAGGTTTTCGGGAAGCGGTCGAGGAGCGCCTTCGTCTGCAGATCCTGATTCGTGTGGATCACCTGGCCGATGCTGCGCGCCAGGTACCAGTCAGCCGAATCCGGCTCCATTTGCAGCGGGACGTGCGTATTTTCCTCAAGCTTGCCGCGTTCCAACGAATACACCGGTACAAGCAAACCGTAGAAAATCTTCTGCTGTTCTTCCGTCTTCGGAATATCCCAGCGGGCGCGTGAGAACAGCTTGATCAGCGACCCGACCAGTTCCGCACGCCGCTCAGGAACCTGCGCGCCGCGCTGGAACTGCGCCACCAGCGGCTCCAGAAACTCCTGCGTTGCAGGTAAGGAGATGACACGCGGATCAGATAGAGAAGTCGCCGCGAGCGTCCGCAGGTTCTCCGGACCGCCGCTCGAATAGGCCAACACCTTCTTCTGCAGCGGCTCCCAAGTGGCATTGGCCGACGCTTCGATCGCCAGCCGGATTTCCTGGTCGTCCTTGGACTCTTCAGCCGCCGTCCAGTAGGGCAGAAGAGCCTTGCCCATCATCTCCGCGGCCTTGGGCGTCACATAGCCCATCTGGCCGGGACCGCCGTCACCGCCCGCCATGCTGTAGTAGGTGCCTGCGATCTTCGTCAGATGTCCGATGAGTGTCTTGTTCTCACCCGCGTCCAGGCGCTTAGTGATCGTATCGAACAACTCGGCCAATTCCGGGTATTGATGCTCCTTACTTCCATTCGCCCGCTGGCCGTTCGCGATAAACAACGCTTCGGTCTGAAAGCGCTTGGCAGTCTCGACGAGCGCGCTCTTCTCCGGCTGCTCCAGGCTGGTGAGGAACGCCTGGTTCAACCTGGTCCGCACGGGCGGATTCCAGACCCACCAGTTCCAGGCCGCGCGCGTCGACCATGCCCGCACACCGGGGTCCGGATCCTGATTCATCATGTGATCCAGCGCCGCCGTCAGTCTGGGATATCCCGCAGCCGTGTGAGTCAACACACCATCCGCTCGCATGATCAGCGCTCCGGCAATGGACTCGCGCGTCAGATCGTCGCCTTTCTCGTAGGCGGTAAACAAATGGTCCCAGCCCTTGTCATCCAGCAAGGTCTGGCGCATGCCCCAGCGCGCGGCCTCACGAACCATCTTTACGGGATCGCCCAAGCCCTTGATCTGCGCGGGGATCCCCAATTCGTTATGCAGGCCGCCGAGCGCGATCTGCGCCCAGTACCGCACCTGCGGACTCGCGTGTTCCGCACCCGGAAGCACCAGGTCGACAAATCGCCAGTCATCGGGAGCAAGCCCAAGTTGCGCCAAGGCGCGGAAACGTCCAACGGTATCGGCGAGGGATTCATTGGCAGAGGCTTCGAAATCGGAGCGCTTCGGAGCGATGGGTGTCTCCGGATAGAGCCGCGAAAGCGCATGCAGGGAATAAGCGGTTGTAACGAAGCCCGTCAGCGCATTGCGATTCCACCGGCCATAGGGGTCCTGCATTTTGAGGAGCGCATCTACGCCGCGGCGGACGGCCGGATCGCGATCGGTAAAGCCTGATCCGGCCAGCGCGGACAAAGCGAGCGCCGTCGGCGCCGGGTCAATGTCCTTCAAGTCATCGTTCCCGCTTTTCCAGTTCATCCCGTTACCAGTCGTGACTCCAGGATGAAATCCCCACGAACCGTCGGATTTCTGAATCTGCCGCAGCCTGTGCAAATCCGCCGCGACTTGCGCCTTTCCCCGGGTCACCAGCGATTGAGCGGCATCGGAGTCTCCGCGTGCCGAAACATAGCTTGCCGGAAATGTCTTTACAAAGAATTCGATGCGGTTCGAGAGATCGTCGCTGTACTTTGGAATGACCGTAAGAATCTTCTCGGCCTTCTCTTCCAGGGCAGCCAGATACTTCTCATCCCGCGTCTGCTCCCAGGCTCGCCTGAGGATCTCACCGGCGAGGCGGTAAACAACAGACTGCCCCACGTTGGAGCCCGGGCCCGCCGCGTTGATCCCGCTGGGATCGGCGGATTGCAAGACAAAATTAGCCGTACGGATCTGCTGCGCTGAATGCAGGCGGCGCGGCGCGATAAACGATTCTGCAGTGGTAACGTTGTACCCTGCCACGCGGGTTCCAGCCGGGCCATCCCCCAGATCGAGCGGAGCCAGGCTGGTATTGTTCGCCGCATCCTGCAGCACGTTGGTTGGCCGCAGCGATTCGTACATCACGTTTATCAAGTGGCGAAAGTTGCCCACGTTCTCGGCGCGATAGCCGTTCAACATTGCCCCGGCGGGACCCCAAACTCCAGATTGCGTGTGGCAGCTCATGCAGTGCGATCCGAGCAGGCTACCGGTGTCCCGAATCCGGCGGTCCACGCTGGCGCCGCGGGGGCGGTTCAGCAGCCACGCATCTACCTGCGCCATCTGGTCGTACATGGCCATCTGGACCGCCTGCCGGGGATCCGTGTAAGGACCCGGCCGCCGCAACCGCAATTCCACATCGTAGCCCGGAGAGTTCGATTCCACCTTGAGAAAATAGACGCCGCCGGGCTGCAACAGGCGGTTGATTTCCGTCCGGTGCCCTTCGCTCTGTTGATGCACGCGCTCGTTGGCGTTCGCGCCTTCGCGGTATTCCTTCCCGTCGGCGGTGTAGAAGAGAACCTGCGAAACGATCAGCGGATCGGGAACAATCAGATTTGCCGTGAACAGCCTTGCTTGTTTGCCCTGGTAATCAATACGAAAATAATCCAGCCCGGAAGCGCCCACTTTTCCGTTGTCGAAATATTCAATGTCATCCGCACCGCCGGTGATGTGCAGGGTTTCATCACCGCCCGAAGCGCCCATCATGATAGGCTGAGCCTCGGCGATGGAATCGTTCGGCTCCGCCTCAATCACCATGCCGCGCTTGGAAACGCCAAAATCGACCGGCTTCACATCGACGCGTAGCGGAACCTTTAAACCGGCAGGCCACGGGGTATGGACCGGAAATCGCTCCACCTTCTGAATGGACCCCGGCTCGCGCCAGCGCGCCAAGTTGAACAGCGGCTCCTCGTCCTGTACGGCCGTTACTTTCAGAGTCAGCGATTCCGTTTTGGGCGCCCGGTAGACTATATAAAAATCGGGGTCCAGAGCATGAATCACCTTGCGATAGCCGGCCCATTCCACCGCGATACGGCCGTTGACCGGGAGCTTCGACGGCGAAGGCAAACCGACAGAGATTTCCACTGACTTGCCGGCCGTCACTGCAACCGCGCGCGAATAGGTGCCTGAAAAATCCGCCTGCGCCGTGGCTGCAGTCAGGAGGACAGGGAATAACAGGAAAACCCGATGGGCCATCCTACTATTGTGCATCGCCCAGATCATAGGCATCTGTAGCGGTCAGAGTGACCCAGAACGTTCCAAGATTGTTTTGCCAGTGCTTGTTGTCGTTCACGGCCAGTTCCAAGCGCCCGGCCTGTTTGCCGGAAACGGTGGACTTCTTTCCAATGAAGAATACTTCGCCCCCTGGACTTGTACGGCCCACCAACGCACCAAAGGGATGTCCGTCCACCAGGTTGGACTTGTAGGCCGGCGACCCCGGCACTTTCAACCCATCGGCGTCGGAAGCCCAGCCGTCGGTATCCCAGGACAAGCGCACCAGGCCTCGGGCTGCAAACGTCATCTTCGACGCTGCCGTAGGCATGACGCCAGTGTCCAGGTACTCGATTTGAGTAGAATGCCGCAGTGAGTGCACCTGCATGGAGCGCTTGACAGAGGCCTGGCGGACCGCCAGCGAACGAATCTGCGACCAAGGCAGCGAACTCTTCTTGCCGTCGGCCCCTTTCAATTCGATGGTCATGTCGGAAATCTTCCCGCGCATCGCCTCGCCATTCTTCAGCCGCACCAGGCTCAGCGTGCGGTCGAAGGCGTCGGCGTAACTCGGCATCAGCCGCTCAAACAGCCTGTAGAGCGGGCGCGGTTCATGCTGGTCGGTGTCTTTATACGTCTTCAGCAGCGGCGTCATTACGGGGATCCCGATGGCTGTCAGCTCTTCGACGGCCTTATCGCGCGCGAGCCGGTCGTCGCCCTGGATGGCCGCTATGCCCTGCGTAATCTTTTCGGTCTCCGAGGCCGAGGCCGGTGCTCCGCTCTGGACGGATAAGACCTGTGCCAAGGCAACGTCGGTTCCATCCACCTTTACGGATTTCAATTGGGACTGACCCTCCACCACGCTTCCATCCACGGTCCGGATCAAAAGCCACTCAGGCGCGCCCCACAAGGCGACGGGAAGAACAAGAAGACAGAACAGACGATTGCGCATTCTCATGGTTATATCAGAATCAAGTTAAACTAGTGGGTAGCGACTTGCACTGGAGTATTGTTCCCCCAATGGATTCACGACGCAATTTTCTCGGAAAAATGGCATCCGGCCTGGCCGTAGCCGCTGCACCCGGCAGTGTTTTGGGGGCAAATGAACGCATTCGCCTCGGCATCATCGGTGCGGGCGACCGAGGGATGCAAATCGTCCGGGAAGCCATTGCCTGTCCAAACACCGAGTTCGTCGCCTTCGCCGATATCTACACGAAGCGCTTTGAGCGCGCGCTGAGCGCCGCTCCTAACGCTAAGACCTACCTGGACCACCGCTACCTTCTGGACGACAAATCGATCGATGCGGTTCTCATCGCCACGCCGCAGCACCTGCACTGCGAGCATTTCACCGCGGCCCTCGACGCGGGCAAGCATGTGTATCAGGAAAAGACCATGGCGTTCACGGTGGATCATGCCAAGCGCATGCGCGCCGCATATAAGAAGGCCGGTAAACGGACGGTGCAAATTGGCCATCAATATTGTTCGTCCGGCCAGGTGGACGATGCCGTCGCGTTCCTGAAGAGTGGCAACATGGGGAAGATTACGGCGATCCATTCGCACATGTACCGCAACACCCCACACGGCAAGCCGCAGTGGTCGCGACCAGTCGATCCCTCGATGACTCCGGAGAATATTATCTGGAAGTCGTTCCTGGGAGAGGCTCCGAAGCATGACTTCGACGCCAACCGCTACCTCAACTGGCGCTTCTTCTTCGATTACTCCGGCGGCAATGTGTATGAGAACATGTGCCACCAGCTTTCCTTCTGGTACAAGGTCATGAATTTGCAGATTCCCAAGTCGGCCACGATGACCGGCGGAGTGTATCTGTGGAAGGACGGCCGCGAAGTTCCTGACACCATGAACGTCTCTATTGAGCAGCCCGAAGAACTGCTGTTCAGTTGGGATTCTGGTTTCGGCAACAGCCAGCTCGGCGTAACCGAAGACGTGCTGGGAACCGACGGCACCATCTCAAAAGGCCAACAGATCCGCTATACGCCGCAGAAGGTGAATCTTCCCCAAGGCACGGAATTGGTGGGCCAGACCAAGACGCCTCCGAACGCACACATGCAGAACTTCCTCGATTGCATCCGCACCGGCCAGACGCCGAACTGCCCCTTCGACGTGGGCTTCCGCACTTCCATCGCATGCCGCATGACCGTGGAAAGCTACCGCCAGGGACGCACCGTCAAGTGGGATCCCGTGAAAGAAGAGATGGTCTGAACTCCCACCCACCAGCATGGAGTTCGCCTATACACCGGATCAAATAGCCCTTCGTAAGCACGTCCGCGATTTTGCGGAGGCCGAGATCCTTCCGCACGTCATGGAGTGGGACGAAGCGCAGACATTCCCGCTCGCCGTGGTGAAGAAACTGGGCCAGCTTGGGTACATGGGCGCCATTTTTCCGGAAGAGCTGGGCGGCGCGGGTCTTGGCTACATTGAATACGCCATCATCATCGAAGAACTCTCGCGCGTGGATGCTTCGGTAGGGCTGATTGTTGCCGCGCACAATTCGCTTTGCTCGAATCACATTTACCTGGCAGGCAGCCCGGAGCAGCATCAACGCTACATTCCGAAACTGGCAAGCGGAGAATGGATCGGCTGCTGGTCTTTAACGGAACCGGAGGCGGGGTCGGATGCCGGCGGCACGCGGAGTAAAGCTAACAAAGATGGGGACGATTGGATTCTGAACGGCGGGAAGACCTTCACCACGAACGCACAGTACGCGGACGTCTGCGTGGCGATGGCCGTGACAGACCGCAGTGCGTCGCACCACGGTATCTCCGCATTTATTATCGAAAAGGACACGCCGGGGTTCCGCGTGGGAAGGAAAGAGAATAAGCTCGGCATGCGTGCCAGCGCCACCGGAGAAGTGTTGTTCCAGGATCTGCGATTGCCGGACACGCAACGGCTGGGCAAGACAGGCGAGGGTTTCGTGGACAGCCTGCGTATTCTGGACGGCGGTAGAATCTCCATCGCGGCACTCTCCGTGGGTATCGCGCAAGGCGCATACGAAGCGGCCCTGCGCTATTCGAAGCAGCGCAAGCAGTTCGGCCGCCCAATCTCGGAGTTTCAGGCAATCCAGCACAAACTCTCCGACATGGCCACGAATATCGAAGCAGCCCGGCTGCTGACGTACCGATCCGGCTGGATGAAGGACAACAACCAGCGCGTCACCAAGGAATCCGCCATGGCGAAGCTTTTCGCATCGGAAATGGCAGTGCGCGTCTGCGACGACGCCCTGCAGATTCATGGCGGCTACGGATTCATCAAAGACTACCCAGTGGAGAAGTTCTACCGCGACGTGAAACTCTGCACCATCGGGGAAGGCACCAGCGAGATCCAACGCCTGGTGATCGCCCGTCAGCTTTTGAAGGACTGAACTATCATTCGTTTTTACCTCAT